>NZ_JBLVOM010000293.1:0-1008 GCF_053543775.1 Acinetobacter endophylla
TTTATAACCAAGAAATCAATAAAAGAAGAATTGGGATTGAACAGGTATTTGGAACTTTGAAAACCTTCAAAATCCTTGCCGAGCGATATCGCAACCCTGGCAAAAGACTAGGATTAAGATTTAATTTAATTGTGGGAATCTATAATTTTGAGCTGAGTAAAAAGTGAATTATGAAAGAAATCTAATATATAAAATTTTAAGAGATTATAAAAATTGGTCATACCAAAAAATAAATTAAATCTTTTATATTGTGTTTTTGGGCTAATATTACTAATATCGCCAATACAAAATGCACATTTTATCTCTTAAACACTAAATTGGTCATACCAATTTAGTGTTTAAGTACAATAAACTGTTCAATCTAGTAGTTAAGCATTTCAAGGAGTAGACAATGCTTCAACAGTGGCAACAAATTTATGATCCTATAGGCAATATCTGGATTTCGAGTGCTATTGCGCTAGTTCCAATTATTTTCTTTTTTTTAGCGTTAGCTATTTTTCGCATGAAGGGTAGTGTAGCCGCTACAATTACCGTTTTTTTAGCCTTTCTGGTCTCATTATTTTTATACAAAATGCCAATTGGAATGGCATTAGCATCAATG
Organism: Acinetobacter endophylla; assembly: GCF_053543775.1. Lineage (NCBI taxonomy): Bacteria > Pseudomonadati > Pseudomonadota > Gammaproteobacteria > Moraxellales > Moraxellaceae > Acinetobacter > Acinetobacter endophylla. The sequence goes on from NZ_JBLVOM010000293.1 coordinate 602, forward strand.
GTCTATGGATTCTTCTACGGCCTGTGGCCAATTGCATGGATTATTATCGGTGCAGTTTTTATATATAAGATTTCAGTAAAAACAGGACAGTTTGATGTTATTCGTTCGTCTATTCTGTCAATTACAGAAGATCAACGTTTGCAAATGCTATTAGTTGGGTTTGCTTTTGGTACGTTTTTAGAAGGTGCGGCAGGTTTTGGTGCGCCCGTCGCAATTACTGCGGCACTGTTGGTGGGACTCGGCTTTAAGCCTTTATATGCGGCTGGGCTATGCCTGATAGTTAATACTGCACCTGTTGCTTTTGGTGCAATGGGAATTCCGATCATTGTCGCTGGGCAGGTTTCAGGTGTTGACACCATGGAAATCAGTCAAATGGTTGGTCGTCAGTTACCCTTTATGGTGCCAAT
>NZ_JBLVOM010000294.1:0-772 GCF_053543775.1 Acinetobacter endophylla
CAGAGCAAAGTCTCCAAACTGTGCAACGGTATATTGCTGAAGGGTGGCTAGAAAAATTCTATGCCTTGAACATTCAGCAATCGGATCATCAAATTGAAAATTTAAGAATTCAGGCACGTCCCAATCCGACTTTAAATGTAGGCATGAAACGTAGCAAAACCCCTAATGAAAGCAACGATACGACTTTGGCAATCGGCGTGGCTATTCCACTGAATATTTTCAACCGCCAGCAATATGCGATCCCGATGGTCCAGCAACAGCAAATATTGCTGAACCAACAGCAGCAGCGTGAGCTGAAGCAACAAATACTCAATATTGCCAACAGCATGCATCAGCTCAAAGGTTTACGTAGCCAGTTCGATGCCACAACAGCACAAGTTACTTTGGCGACCAAAGTTCAGAGCCGTACTTTACAAGGGTTTCAGGCAGGGAAACTGTCCATTACCGACGTTCAGCAAGCAACCACCCAACTGCAGAATCTTCGATTGGGTCAATTACAAATTCTACGTCAAGCTTGGCAAACTGCCCTCGCAGCTGAGGCACTCAGTATTGGCACAAGTTATGAAGAAATTAGCCGTTCGGATGCCTATACACAACTGAATAAAAAGGCAGTCGAAGCATCGCAAAATTTAATCAATGGGGGAGCACGATAAAATGAACGCCAAGCAAAACGGAAAAATATCCCAGTCTCTCATGATTGCAATTTTGATTCTGATTACGGTCTTGGTCAGTCTGGTTATTTGGTTAAGTTCAAAAAAAACTGAATCTGAGG
>NZ_JBLVOM010000295.1:0-5067 GCF_053543775.1 Acinetobacter endophylla
TATTTGTTGAAGCAGTATTGTATCGGTATCGTTCAGGTATCCCGTGGCGAGACTTACCAGAACGCTTTGGTGATTTTAGAGTCGTGCATACTCGTTTTAGCCGTTGGGCTAAAACAGGTGTGTGGCAGAGGGTCTTTGAAGTGCTGTCACATGACAGTGATAATGAATACGCCATGTTAGACTCCACCATTGTACGTGCTCATCAACACAGCGCTGGGAAAAAAAAATCAGGCGATTGGACGCAGTAAAGGTGGCTTAAGCACCAAAATTCATGCCCGTACTGATGCTTTAGGCAACCCAACAGGATTTTATCTCACTGATGGGCAGGCCCATGACTTAAACGGTTCAGATGTGTTGCTGGACTTATCGTTGAGCCAGACCTGGCTTATGGATAAAGCCTACAACTCCAGGGATCGGGTCATTGCTCCAATTTTAGCGGCGAAGGGTCAAATTGTGATGCCAGCGAAAAGTAATTCTATTGATCAGCGTGATTATGACCGACATCTCTACAAGGCAAGACATCTGATCGAGAACTTTTTTGCCAAGCTCAAGCAGTATCGTGCTATTGCCACACGCTATGATAAATTGGCTCAAAACTTCTTATCAGCGATCTACTTAGCATCAACAATCATCTCCATTAATTGATGACACGCCCTAGTTTTGGGTTAAATAAAATCGATTGTGAACGGTCTTTTGAGGGTGAGCCATAGTTCCGTTCAAACCAAACATACATCAGGAATAAATGGCTGATGTGTTTTACAGTTTCTTCGGTGGTGAGCTGCTTGAACTTTTTCCCATGCACGGCACTGTTGCCGACCATGCGGATGTTGTCCATTTTGTCCCAAATATAAGGCGGAACTAGGTCTTTAAATTTGAGGTCGTTGAGTAAGTTATGTAGTGAAGCATCGTAAGGTTGGGTGAGTTTTTTATCGTATTGATACAGCCATAGCACAAGGTTTTCAAGTGATGTACGAGCCGCAGCAAGGGCAAATTGTGGGGATATATACGTGAGCTTTTCGGCTTCTTTAGCAGTCGCTGCCAAGCTTTTAAATTCAGGTTCTAAAAACTGAAAATTGCTCATGTATATATTCCCTCATATTTTAATTAAATGTTATAAAGTGCCGTTAAATGCTTGGTTTTGTAGTGATGAAAATAGGCTTTCAAATAACTTACTAGAATTTTCAAGTGTTGTCTTTAATACTTCAATTTCATTGACTTTTTGTTGAAATTCTTCTTGCATTGAAAGTGGTGGTATTGGTATTTGCATTGCTTTCATTTTAACACCTGTTAAATGTGCAATTGTTGCCACCGTTATATGATCGTCAAACCCACCATTTTTTGAATAGAACCAAAATAACCAAACAAAATATTCAGGTAGTATTTGTGTCATATCTAGGCGAACTCGATGCAACGCTTTTTGAAAAAAACAATTTTCTAAGTCATTTTTCCATATTGCAGCACGCCCAGGTTCACCACCTTCACAAACAAGAATGTCTCCGAATTTCAATTCACAGTTTTTCCTATCTTTTTCATTAAACTCCATATCGAATACATCAGATAGATCGAATTTAAACCATTGAACATTGGCATTTCTTAAATATTTATATTGATCATTTTCAGAAGATTGTTTTTTCTTATCTAGCATTTTCCCGAGTTTAGATTCACTTATTTCACCAACAGGTTTTAAATCCCACCCTTTAGGATTACTCACAGGATCGCCAAATATATCAATAAAAGTGGCTTGTAAAAGCTGATCTAACTTTTCAATCGCTTGCTGACGTTTTTGGCGTAACTCGTCCGCTTGATCTAAAATAGACGCAATTCGGCGTTGTTCGGCAAGTGGTGGAAGTGGGATTTCAACATTAGCAATAACTGTTTTAGAAATTTCCTTAAATGTTGCGCCAACACCTAAATCTTGAAGATATTCTTTGTTCGCTTTTAACCAATAATATAAATATTGCGAATCCAATAAATCAGCTTTGGGTACAAAACTTTTGAACCCTTGGTTAGTACACATAGGAATTGTATTAATTGCAACATGTCCGATAGGAGCACGAGAACTAAATAAAACAGAATTTTCAGGAAGTAATTTAGTTGAACAACTATCAAAACCTAATTGAGTAATCTTACTTTCTGTTTTAGAAATAAATTTAGACTTTAATTTACTAAGGTCTTTAGGTGTCACCCAAGTAATATCACCATCCCAAAAATCAGGATTATTCGTCCGTGGCGTTGAGCCTGAATGAATTTCAGCACATTCACCTAACTTCATTTTAGGAAAACTCACTTAAGCATCTCCTTAAGCGCAGCCATTCCTTTTAAAATATCCTGCTCAAGTACTTCTAAATCCGCCAAAATTTTACTTGGTGCTTCATATTCCACTTGCTCATACACCACTTCCTTATAACGGTTAATCGACAAGTCATAACCATTGGCAGCAATATCGGCTTTATCCACCATAAAGCTTTGCTCTGTGGCTTTACGGTCTTTTTCACCCTCTAAGTTTTTAAAACGGGCAATAATGTCAGGAATGTTGTTATTTTCATGCTTAGACGCATCGAGTTCATTACGCTTATCATCCAGCGAATAACCATCCGCCTGCATATCATAAAACCAAACTTTATCCGTACCGCCCGACATGGTTTTGGTGAAAATCATAATGGCAGTCGAAACGCCTGCATACGGCTTAAATACACCTGACGGCATCGAAATAATCGCTTCAAGCTTTTGCTCTTCCACAATCTTTTGACGCAAATCTTTATGCGCTTTAGACGAACCAAATAACACACCATCAGGCACAATCACCGCAGCACGACCGCCAGTTTTTAACAAACGTAAGAACAAGGCTAAAAATAACAATTCGGTCTTTTTGGTTTTGACTACGGCTTGAATGTTCTTGGCACAGCTTTCATTGTCCAAACTGCCTGCAAATGGAGGATTGGCAAGAATCAGACTATATTTACTTTCAATATGTGAATGCGTTTCACTTAAAGAATCACGGTTTTCAATTCGTGGGTTTTCAACACCGTGCAGCATCATGTTCATTGAACCAATACGAAGCATGGTGCTATCAAAGTCATAACCAAAGAAAGTTTCTTCACTAAAACGCTTTGCAGCTTCAGGATTGGCAAAAATCTCAGTGCTGTAATGATCATTTAAATATTCACTTGCAGCTACGAGAAAGCCTGCTGTACCACACGCAGGGTCACAAATGGTATCTGTGGGTTTAGGTTGCATTAGTTCCACAATCATCTTGATGATATGGCGAGGAGTACGGAACTGACCATTTTGACCTGCTGAAGCAATCTTACCGAGCATGTACTCGTAAATATCACCCTTAGTATCTTTATCATCCATTGGCACATCAGCAACCAAATCCACCACTTTGGTGAGTAGCGCAGGCGTAGGAATAGTAAAACGCGCATCTTTCATATGATGGCTATAGGTGGTTTCGTCTTCCGCACCTAAGTTTTTAATGAAAGGAAAAACTTCATTAGCAACCGTGTTATACAGCGTTGCAGCGTCACCTAAAGTCACAAACTTCGACCAACGAAGATGATCTTGCTCTGACGTGAAAATAGGATGCTCAACTTCTTTTTTTAAACGGTTGGCTTTCTTTTCTTTGGTGATCTGAATTTCATCAAGTCGGCGAATAAACAGCAAATAGGTCATTTGCTCCATGACTTCTAAAGGATTGGAAATACCACCACTCCAAAATGCATTCCAAATTTGGTCAATTTTGCTTTTAATTTCGCCTGTAATCACGTGGATGACTCTCAAATTTCTTTGAGAGTATTGTGGGAGAAATCAACAAAAAAAGCTATTTGAATTAAAGGAGATGCGACAGGCTTTGGCGTTATATTTATATCATTCCAAATCACGAGGCTCTGTACTAATGTATCTATTCTGCTAGTCTATAATTTAACTCATTTAAAGCAACATAAGGTTTTAAACATGAAAATTCAAAGTATAGAGGATGAAAGGGAGATAGCTGCTACAGCAGCTAAGGTACTGCATGAAAGATTTATTGAGGCTGCACGCACCGAAACAGTACTTTATGTAAAGAATGATGCTGTATGGAGTAAGGCTCCAAATGGTGATCCCTTCTTAATGGCTTTGTTGCACAAAGATTGGAAATGCAAAGCGCCCCTAATTGAGCCAAATTTAAGGCGTAACTTGGGTAAGTGGTCGACCTAATTCCGTAAATCTGTTAAGGACTGCTACACGTGCATGGATCTCATTCACTTGGCTATCAAAACTCCTTGCGCTGAGTTTATCTCCTAATAATTTGATGCAATGCATCTTAGTTTCAACCAAACTTCGCCGATGATAGCCTGACCATTTTTTCCATAGTGTCCTGCCTAAACTTTTAATTGTTCGAAGTAATTCATTTCGCTCTAGCGAGCTACTCTTTGTATCTTTCCATGGTTTCGCATTTTTTCTAGGTGGAATCACCGCATGCCCTTGCCGATCTGCAATGACCTGACGGCATTGCTTGGTGTCATAAGCTCCATCGGTATAAACACAGTTAATCTGCTCATCTTGTGGAATCTGATTAAGTAAATCACCAAGCACCTGTGAATCACTGACATTATTGGTTGTAAGCTGAACTGCTCGTATTTGCAGGGTTTTAGCATCTATACCAATATGAAGTTTACGCCATTGGCGACGATATTCAGGTCCATGTTTCTTGCGTTTCCATTCGCCCTCACCTAGAAACTTCATGCCTGTAGAGTCCACGAGTAGATGCAGCCCATCGCTACTTTTTTGGTAGCTGATTACAATATCAATATGCTTTTGTCTTCTACAAAGCGTACTGTAATCTGGAGCTATCCAATTTAATCCGCAAAGTTTAATCAGACTTTGCACAAAGCCAGTGACCATACGTAAAGACAGACGGAATAAGGATTTAATCATTAAGCAGCATTGGATGGCTGCGTCGGAGTAGGTTTGATTTCGCCCTTGTTTGCCTTTTGATGGAGCATACCATTGCGTAGCAGGATCAAACCAAATGGCAATATTTCCGCGACTCATGAGTGCTCGGTTATATGCGGGCCAATTGGTTGT
>NZ_JBLVOM010000296.1:0-851 GCF_053543775.1 Acinetobacter endophylla
AATACATCTTTGACAAAATTAGCATCTGTTGCAGAAACAGGACCTGAGACAAAATTAGTTTCATCAACAGTTACACGACCAACATTTGCATCGTTCTCACTGATTTTAGGTTTATCGTCAACAATGCTAATGGTTACGGTATTGGTGACCGTATTGCCATATTGGTCTACAGCAGTGTAAGTGAAGCTATTGGTTACATTGCCTGCTAAATCTTTGGTTGCTGAAGTTAAAGTAAAGCTATAAGTACCATCTAAATTGATTGTATATGTGCCATTTGTTGTAGTGCCTGTTATTGGGGCTGTAGAACCTTGTGATGCTGGTTGTACTGTCCAACCCGTCTGTAGGTTTAAGTTACCCACAACTACATTGCTAGAACTACTCGCATCTGTTCCCGCCGGCTGAGTACCATTGGCATCGATCCCATCCTCACGTACGCTGCCCACAGTAGTTAATGGATTGGCTGTAACGTCCTGCACATTAATAGTCAGCGTTGTGGTTCTTTCGTCACCATCCGCATCACGCACTCTATAGGTAAATACATCCTGTGCATTGGCTGTTATTTTGTTTGGAGCCGCTTTATAGCTATAACTACCATTGGCATTTAATGTAAGCGTACCATAATCACCTGTGATGCTTGTTCCTACTCCAGTACTCGAAGTTGTACCTGTATTGCCTTTAGCAACACCGACCACACCGCCACCACTAGCCCAACCATCTGCGCCTGACTGGTCGTTAGAAAGTACACCACTGGCTGCATCTTTGGTCAAAAGCGCGCCTTCTGTAACACTTCCTGTATCCGCTACGGTGATTGGTGCATCATCAACAATATTGATGACCAAATTCCCTGCTGT
>NZ_JBLVOM010000297.1:0-1182 GCF_053543775.1 Acinetobacter endophylla
CCTGCGATTGATGTGTCTAAACTGCTACTCGAGATCACGGCGCCTGCACTGGATAAAATTTTCTTTGCTGATTCCGGCTCGGTCGCGGTTGAAGTAGCGTTGAAAATGGCTGTGCAATATTGGCATGCGCGTCAGCAACCGCAAAAAACTAACTTTGTTACCACACGCTCTGGCTATCATGGCGACACCTGGAATGCCATGTCGGTTTGTGATCCTGTAACTGGTATGCATCAAATTTTTGGTTCGAGTTTGCCGAACCGTTTATTTGTTCCGGCACCTCAAAGCCGTTTTGATGGGGCATGGCAACCAGAAGATATACAGCCACTTGAGCGCCTGCTGGTACAGCAGCATCAACAGATTGCTGCCATGATCATTGAGCCGATTGTGCAAGGTGCAGGCGGGATGCGTTTCTATCATCCAGAATATTTAAAGCAAGCTAAGTTGTTGTGTGAAAAGTACGATGTACTGCTGATTTTAGATGAAATTGCCACCGGTTTTGGCCGCACTGGAAAACTATTTGCTTATGAACACGCTCAGGTCACACCAGACATTATGTGTATCGGTAAGGCATTGACTGGTGGTTATATGACCTTGTCAGCGACCTTAACCACTCGCCATGTAGCAGAGACGATTTCAAGTGGTGAAGCGGGTGTGTTCATGCATGGCCCAACTTTTATGGCTAATCCGTTGGCCTGTGCGGTCGCATTAAAAAGTACCCAGCTGTTACTGGCTCAAGACTGGCAGACGCGTATTCAACAGATTGAAAGTACACTAGAACAATATTTACTGGATTTAAAATCCTTGGCACAAGTCAAAGATGTGCGTGTCCTCGGCGCAATTGGCGTGGTTGAGCTACATCAAACTATTGATTTGGCTCGTTTTCAGGCTGAATGTGTATGCCGTGGCGTCTGGATTCGTCCTTTTGGCCGTCTGGTCTATGTCATGCCGCCATATGTAATTTCAACACAGCAACTTGAAACTTTATTAAAGCATATGCGGGAGATGATTCAGCAGATAGAGGCAGTAGCATGAACCATCTTGAGCATTTCCAGCAGCAGCTAGATGACTTGAAACAGCAAGGGCAATATCGCCAGTTTAAGTCCAATATTTCTAGCCAGCCAAGATTGCAACTCAATGGCCAAGAGATGCTGAATCTGGCATCCAATGACTATTTAGGTCTGG
>NZ_JBLVOM010000298.1:0-842 GCF_053543775.1 Acinetobacter endophylla
ATATTTTCCTTATTCTATTTATGATGAGCAGAGATATTGGATAACAGCCAATATCTCTGCTGTAAATCGACTAATCTATTGGATTAAGAAACTTTCTTTTCATTTATCCAACGATAAAGCACGGGTAACAGCACCAAAGTTAGTAATGTTGAAGAGATAATCCCGCCAATCACTACGGTTGCCAGTGGCCGTTGAACCTCAGCCCCTGTTCCGGTTGCCAGCGCCATTGGTACAAAACCCAGTGAAGCCACACAAGCTGTCATCAACACTGGTCTTAAGCGCAAAATAGCCCCTTGCCACACGGCTTTATGCACTGGATATTTGTCCCTTAATTCCTTAATAAAGGTCAGCATTACCAGTCCATTGAGGACTGCAACACCAGATAAGGCAATAAAGCCAATTCCAGCTGACATCGATAATGGAATATCCCTTAGCCAAAGGAACAGCACACCACCGGTCAAGGCAAAGGGTACCCCGGTAAAGACCAATAGACTTTCTTTGACATTGTGAAAGACCGCCATCAGTAAAATAAAGATAGTGATTAAAGCCAGTGGAATCACGATTTGCATCCGTGCTTTGGCTGAAGCCAAATTTTCAAACTGACCGCCATATTCTATCCAATAACCACTTGGCAAAGTGTATGCTTTGAGCTGTGTCTGTACATCAGAAACAAAAGACCCTAAATCACGCCCTTCAACATTCGTTGTAACCACAACTCGGCGTTTACCATTTTCTCGACTGACTTGGTTGATTCCTTCAATGGTCGAGACTTGCGCGACATCCGACAATAAAATACTGCCACCATTTGGAAGCTGAATAGGTAACTGGGAAACAGATGCGAC
>NZ_JBLVOM010000299.1:0-731 GCF_053543775.1 Acinetobacter endophylla
GGGCATGGTTTTATGAAGTCGCCCTGGCTTCAAGTTATGAAGAAACCAATATTAACTTTAGCCGAATGTCAGCAGATGGTACCGGTATTTTGTCTGCTGTCTTGACAGACCATGATGAGAATATCGATCTAAGTGGCACATACACCATTTCATCGGTTTCGGCCAGTGGCATCACCCTGGTAAACCCTGCATCAGTCAATCCGGATTGGCTTCTTTTATCAAGCCTTACGCAGCAGCAGATTGCAGATATGCTTGGGCGGAGCATAACTTTTAAAGGCACAAGCGAAAACTTTATTGGTTGGTACTACGCTGGAAATAAAGACACCGAAGGGATGATGCTGAACTTTCTGGCGGCCAACGGTATTTATGAGGGGGATCGAGCCAAACAGGTTGCTATTGAAGTCCATTACCAACAGGTGGTTGATGGTGTGCCGACTGGACAAATCTACAAAACAGGCTTGGTGATGCAGGGTAAGGCCAACAACCGCGATCAAGTAGGCGCAACCGTACGCGAAACATTGCCATTTACCGGTCAATTCCGTTTCCGTGCCAAGCGTATTAACGATAATGGCAGCAGCGCAAATCTGATTGATGATGTGGTGTTTGAAAGTGCTTACAGTTTCTATGAAACGAAAAAATTGGCTTATAAGCATGACACTACGATCAGGCTGAAACGGCTTGCTATCGGCTCAGGAACCAATGCGTCAGAGCTTAATCTACCTGTAACACGA
>NZ_JBLVOM010000300.1:0-514 GCF_053543775.1 Acinetobacter endophylla
AATAGTTTAAATTTTAATTTCTTTAATTAAAACAAGACTTGTTCGTTTCTTTACCCGGTTCTCTTATCGTATACTGTGATAAGAGAATAATTAGAGAGTCTGTAAGATTCGGCTCGTGATTAAGGAGGCCTTGGATAAATGTTCACCCTGGCAGAGGACAGTAATATTCTGGATCAAGCGTTCATGAAGTCCCCGATGGGAATGGCCTTGCTGGCTGCTGATGAAGGTAGCTGGGTACGGGTCAATTCCGCTTTTTGCAATTTGTTTGGTTGTACGGAATCCGGGATGCTCGCGACATCCCTGTTTAGTGATATTCCTTTTCAAGAGGTGCTTAATGAATTGCTTGACTCTCCCGAAGCGACCTTCAGGAAAGAGCAGCGAATTCTTACCCCGGGAGGGAGCCCTGTATGGCTTTCCCTTACCTTTTGTCTGTCTGACCAGGGACAAGCCTTCTCATATATAATTGTGTATGCACAGGATATAACGGACCGGAAGATAGCGGACCAGCTAACGG
>NZ_JBLVOM010000301.1:0-603 GCF_053543775.1 Acinetobacter endophylla
AATTCTACTCCTATTTTCATGATTCTTCAACAGTGCATAACTTAATCAACAACGATCAAAATCGGGTCCGAAAGCACAGGAATGCTGTAATACGAAAAAAGCAACCTTAGCACGGTGGAATACCGGCCAAGGTTGCTTCTTCTAATCTAAGACATACTATAAGATTACTTCAGGTAAGGTCCTGTCTCTCCAATTCCACCCTTGCCATTTAATACATACACTCTTGCATTTCCTTTACCGGAGCACGTCAGTGTAATTCTGCCATCTGAAACGGTTTTGGAATCACCAGTCACCGCATCCACATAGGTTCCGTTCGGAATACCGGTAAACGTGGCATTTCCAGAAATCGTAACCAATGCAAAACTATCAATGCCTTTGGCGCTGTCGGTAAATCTTCTCTTAAATGCCATTTCACCCGATACATTCTCAGTTGAATATTGGCCCTTTTGCAAAGCTGGAACAGCTCTTCTGATTAGGTTAAGTTGTCTGATATGTTTCGCCAGAGGATAATTGAGCGATTCCGCAAGTTTGCCGCTGGCATTGGTGTATTTACCGTAATCTTGAACCGTAACATTGCCTTCAATGTGATCTCCGAAGTAAGCA
>NZ_JBLVOM010000302.1:0-511 GCF_053543775.1 Acinetobacter endophylla
CATCCGAATGGATGGCCCTTTGTCTACTCTACGGTATGTAATATCCCGTCTACAATCAATGCTTTCTCAAAAATCTCTACCAGATAAGGATCATACTGAATTCCTGCCAATCTTTTAAGCTCTGCTATTGCAATCTCCGGACTAAGTCCTTCGCGATACGGCCGATCTGAGGTCATAGCATCATACGTATCTACAATCCCGATAATTTTGGCCTCCAGTGAGATTTCGTTGTCCCTAAGACCATAGGGATACCCGGAACCATCCAGCCTTTCATGATGCTGAAGGATGATTTGGCTTATGTTAGTGTAATAAAGCTCCTTAACCATCTCGTACCCGTCATAAGAATGGCGTTTAATGATTTCAAACTCCTCTTCCGTCAAGTGTCCTGGCTTATTCAGGATTTCCTCCGGGATATTGATTTTTCCTACATCATGGAATGCTGACGCAAAATATAGATCCTCAAGACGATCCTTCGAAAGCTTGAGCATTCTGGCGATGGTCAAACAATATT
>NZ_JBLVOM010000303.1:0-411 GCF_053543775.1 Acinetobacter endophylla
CACTATAATATACAAATAATTTCACCAAAATTGTCAATTTTAACATCTGCCAAACATAATCTCTCAATCACTTCCGAAATATGCAAACTTCTAAGATACAGGAACTCATGAAAACGTCCACAGACAGAACTAAATCAAAATAAAAACCCCTCTCATCCACAGGCGACAGTCTATAACTGTCATACCTGAAGGATGAAAGGGGAAGATTCTGTGATTCCACCTTGATTTGCCGGATTATTTTCCCAATCTTGCCTGCAATTCCTGTCTAATCTTGCTCTCATTTTTTTCATATTTCACGTATTTAATCATAATCAGTCCTCCAACTGCAAAGAAAATTGCCGGCAGCCAAGTGAAGCAAAACTTAATGGCGGCTAATGATTGCGGCGTCTGTGTCTCATTTGCCACATAACC
>NZ_JBLVOM010000304.1:0-535 GCF_053543775.1 Acinetobacter endophylla
TCTAATACTTTATTTTCTTTGAACACTACAAACATGTCAGGGAAATTCCTTATTAAGTGTTTGTTGTAATTCAATTTTACATTATTTTCCCTAACAGCATAAGTTACATGTTAAATGAGATCGGGATGATTAAAAACCTGATAGTCTACCCTAAGCCCAAGATTCTCTTTGACAAGCATTAAAATCGTTCAGTAGAAGTAAAAGTGTTTTTTTAAAATCGATAAATTCACCAACGTGAAAAGATATTCATTAACCGGAAAGTTACGGTGAAAAGCAGCGCACTCTGTGATCCCTTGTTTATTTATATACAAAGTGAAAATAAACTACTCTTGAAAAGGAGTGGTTTATTTGTGGTGTATTCAGTGGAAATACCAGTAATTTTACTGCTTTTTTATTTATGAACAGAATCGAAGGTGTTTTAAAAAGAATTTTTTATGTGAAACACAAATTATCTATTAATGGTCTACTATTTGTAGTTATATTCTTTTGTAGTTTCGAATCTATATCCCACCAGGAAGATAGTTACAAACTCTTG
>NZ_JBLVOM010000305.1:0-750 GCF_053543775.1 Acinetobacter endophylla
TGGCGATAGGCCATATCAAAGCGATACAACTCTTGCTCGTAGGCTGTATACAAGGCTTCGCTGGAGTCGAAATAGAACCCAGAATCAAACTGCAGTCGCAGGCTGAACAGCTCAATCGCTGCCTGCAACGCTGTATAGACGGTACGGTATTTACGGCGGGTTGCATCGTCCTTATGTTTGGACGCCCAATAGCCATCCAGACGGGTAGAAATAATCGTTCTGAAATGTTCCAGTTCAGCTTTGGCTGCTGCAGGGATATGACTGGCCAAATCAACAATGATCTTTTGTTCAATCACTTCAAAGGTCATGACATCGAGCAGCTGCTCCAGATCAAAAGCCCCGACCTTTTCTTGGATCCGCAGTGCATTGGCCACGGTCTGGGAGAGTGTATCGAAGGTTGGGTAGTATTTGGAGCTGTCTCTCCAGCGCGACAAAAAGGCTCTGGCTGTTGCACGGGAGCTGACAGATGACATCACCAGTTCTTGAGCCCATAGCGGTATATCGCCCAGGCTTTCACAGAAACCTGTAGTCATCAAACGGATAAAGAACGTACCGAGCTTGAATGGTGCTTCCCCATTCAATTCTTCAACCGATGCTGGATAACCAATTTCCGCCTGTAATGCGGTGACCAAAGCCGGCACCAGTTGGAATTTTTCCAGTTCAGCAAAGGAGTCTGGATTGACTTCCAGAGCCAGGTTCTGCTGTACCATTTCATCTGCCAGTGCCAGAACGATATGCATCAGCTCGGCA
>NZ_JBLVOM010000306.1:0-764 GCF_053543775.1 Acinetobacter endophylla
GGACGCACCAAAGCGCCTGAAGAGCTTACCGAGGCAGATCGCCACAGACTCGCTATGAAAAAGCTGGAGTATGAGAATGAACGGCTGCGTGCGGAGAATGCCTTCCTAAAAAAGTTGAAGGAACTCGAAAGGAGGGAGCGTTAAGTTTCTGCCGGCAGGAGAACATTTACCTGGCCATTCAAGCGGTACAGCAAGAGGAATCCTGCTCTACTCAGCTATTGTGTGACATTGCAGGGATTTCTCGGTCAAGTTACTATAAATGGCTAAACCGCAAACCAAGTAGCCGAGAGGTTGACAATGAGAAGCTCACACAGGCCATGATCTGCTTGTACGAGAAGGTGGAACGCATCTTTGGGTATCGTCAATTAACGCTGCATTTGCGCAGACAAATGAACCAACCCATTAACGCGAAGCGAGTGTACCGTCTCATGAGGCTCCAAGGCATCCAGTCCGTCATCCGCAGAAAGAGGAAGAAGTATGTAGGCTCTACGCCTCAGCAGGTTGCAGAGAATGTGCTGAACCGTGAATTCCATGCCGAAGCGCCAAACCAAAAATGGGTCACAGACGTCACGGAATTCAAGTACGGGAACGGAAAGAAGGCCTATTTGAGCGCCATATTAGACCTGCACGACAAGTCCATTGTTTCCTATGTATTGGGGCATTCCAATAATAACGCACTCGTCTTTGAGACGTTTAATCTCGCCGTAGAGGTGGCACCAGAGAGCCACCCACTACTCCACAGCGACCGTGGGTTCCAGTATACA
>NZ_JBLVOM010000307.1:0-541 GCF_053543775.1 Acinetobacter endophylla
GAAAGGTATTGCGGAAACACTGCGTCATACAGTTCATCCGTGTACGGCCGGTCCAGTAAAATTGCGGCAGCGGTGCTGAGTGCTGCAGCACGTTGCGGCTGGCGTATTCGGGCATGTTCAGCCAGTAAATCCCGCGGACATATTCGCGCCAGCCCAGAATCTGCCGAATAAACCCTTCCACGGCATTCAGTGGCGCATGACCAGCATTGTAAGCCGCTTCTGCGGCATCACAGACTTCTCGGGGCAGCAATAGGCCGCAGTTCAGATAAGGCGAGAGCAGGCTGTGAAACAGCGTGTCTGCACCCTGAACCATGGCATCCTGATAATCGCCAAAGTGCGGCAAACTGTGGTCAATAAAATGCTGCAGCGCGCGCAGCGCATCATTGCGCGTGGTGGCCCAGCGGAAACTTGCAAGGTTTCCGGGATGCCGGGAAAATTCACGTTTAACCAGTTGCAGTACATCCAGATCAATCTGATCGTGCTCAAAGCAGAGGGGTTCAGGCAAAGGGGGATTACCTGACCAGGCCTTACGGTTGGCACT
>NZ_JBLVOM010000308.1:0-489 GCF_053543775.1 Acinetobacter endophylla
CATGATTCGCCCATTGAATGGTAGCTACGCGTTCAGGCTTGCTTTCAATGACAGTTTCGCCAAAAGCATGCTTGATTACGATCGGATATTGGGAATTCTCATCTTGTGAGGCAGGTGCTTCGGTACTTGCTGAATCACTTACAACCGGGGATAGTGAGGGTGTTGGGCTGGATTCCTGATTGGAGCAACCAACTAATGCAATGATAAGCATTGAGGAAATCAATAATGTTTTTAATAAGAACCTTCGTGTTGTGTTCATGTGTGTACCTTCCTTATCCTATAATATATTTTTTATTTTGGGGCTAATTCGATAATGATTCTCATTGTCACTAAATATATATTTGCTTTGACAAGATGTCAATAAAAAATATGGAAGTCTGGGAAATGTAAGAGGACGCGGCCCACGTCCTTTTTTTGTTTTTTAGGATATTCCTGAAACAATTGCACATCCTACAACCAATCCTCAGTAACCAAATAGTTCCTATATGG
>NZ_JBLVOM010000309.1:0-433 GCF_053543775.1 Acinetobacter endophylla
AGAGTGGATGATAGAATTCACACTTTGAAGAGCGACGCAGAAATGAATGATGATGAAAAGAATAAATTTCTACAGTTACTTAAAAATTGGCATACTAATCGGGTACATCCTGAATGCTTATGTATTAATTCCAATTCTATTCCACCAAAACTTCATGTTAGAAAAAGCACACTAGGCAAGCTTTTTCTTGCTAATAACCGTTCGAATTCGCGCCCCCCAACTAAGCAGCATTCTTTTCAATGTGAACTCAATCCCCCTAATCATGGATTTAAGGGTTTTCTGCGAACCAAGGGAATTGAAATTGATGAAGAAGGTAGAATACTATGTAAGCTCAAAAAGAAAAATAAAACATCGCCTAGTTCGTATGCGCCTCCTTCAAAATCATCATCTAACTCTGGAGCCACTAATTCAACAGTAAAGAGGGGAGAGAATG
>NZ_JBLVOM010000310.1:0-599 GCF_053543775.1 Acinetobacter endophylla
TGTCTGGAATATGCACTGCAGGTGCGCCGTCGGGTCAAAGAACAGCTGAAGAAAATTGGGGGGATGGAATTCTATGATGTGCATTTTAGCTATATCGACAATGACACCCTAGAAGAGCATTTTGTCTCAGTCAAAGAGCAGGGTGGTGGCGGACTGATTCCCGAAGGGCCAGCCAAGCCAGGTTTCTTATATACCATCGGGCTCAGTAATAAAGGCATGCCGGGGTTATACCGCTTAGAACTTCAAGTGACCAAAGGTTCAGGAAAATTGGCGACATCAGGCTTATGGAATTCAAGCAGTGCCAAAGAGCAGGTCAAAATTGCTTTTGACTACTTCAAGGCCAATGCATCCCGGATCTCGGGGGGCAGTAAGGTGCTGGAACATGACTTCCACTTACATGTGGTGGAGTTACAGAATACCGGGCCGCTCAGCCATCTTGCTCTGCCAAGTTTAGTGGCTTTCGCTTCTGGCCTCTTAGGACGATCGGTTCAAAGTCAGATGGTGGTACTGGGTGATATGAGCTTGGGTGGTTCTGTGACACCGGTGGAAAGTATTGCCGAATGTCTTCAAGTTGCTTTTGATGCGGGTGCCAAGAAGGT
>NZ_JBLVOM010000311.1:0-443 GCF_053543775.1 Acinetobacter endophylla
CGCTTCTACAAGTCATGAACCCGATCTTTGACGCACAATTCTCTTGGTACAGCTATGGGTTTCGCCCGGGAAAGAGCGCGCATGACGCCGTTAAACAAGCCCAAAGATATATTCAAAGTGGCCTGAGATGGGTCGTGGACCTCGATCTGGAGAAATTCTTTGACCAAGTGAAGCATGACATGCTGATGGCAAGAGTGGCACGGAAAGTAACAGACAAAAGAGTACTGAGACTGATTCGTGCTTATCTTAACGCCGGAGCCCTAGTAGATGGAACGCTAGAGCGTAGCCGGGAGGGGACGCCTCAAGGGGGTCCGCTCAGTCCGCTTTTGGCAAACATTCTACTGGACGATTTGGACAAGGAACTAACCGGAAGAGGGTTGCGATTCGTACGTTATGCGGTCGACTGCACCATCTTTGTGGGAAGTAAACGAGCAGGAGAACGG
>NZ_JBLVOM010000312.1:0-113128 GCF_053543775.1 Acinetobacter endophylla
TAGGGTGTGTCCTCATTTGGCTTTGCACCAAATAAATATGCAGGCTATACGGATCATAGATTTATAATTGCGTGCCAGTTTATCAAATCGAGTTGCAATAGCACGGAAATGTTTTAATCTCGAAAATGCATTTTCAACTAAATGTCTTAATTTATATAGATATTTATCAAACTCCTTATTCGATCTCTTACTGTTTGATCTCAATGGAATAATGGGAATCATATTCTTGTTCTTGGCATATATTCTAATGTGCTCAGCATCATACCCCTTATCAGCAATGAGATAAGTTGCCTCGTCTACCGTATCAATCAGTTGTTTTGCAACTTGACTGTCGTGGACGTCACCCTCAGTGATTTTAAAATCAATCGGTAATCCATTCGCGTCGGTTGCAAGATGTATTTTTGTTGTTCGTCCACCGCGTGATTGTCCAATTGCTCTTTCGAAACCATGCCGAGCTCCACTTGCATGTTGATGCACGCGTATGTAGCTTGCGTCAATGAATACCCATTCCTGATCCAAGATGCCTCGTAATCTAAAAAAAATTTATCCCACAATCCCTTGCTTGCCCAACGATTAAAACGATTGTAAGCAGTTTGCCAAGGACAAAATTCTTGGGGAATATCACGCCATGTGGCGCCTGTACGAAGTTTCCATAAGATCGCTTCCATGATATTTCTACTATTCTTTGAACAGTAACAACCGTGTAATCGCATAGTATCTTGAATTTGCTGCCAGATATCATCGGTAAGAAGAGTACGTGCCATTGAAAATATAGAAATAAAAATAACTCAAAGGAGGATTTTAAGTATTTAAAACCAATTCTTCAAATGAGGACACGCCCTAGATACTTATTGTTTATTTAGTAAACGAATGGTAGAGCCAAGATATACTTCACTTATACAGCTTGTTAAGCTCGGTCAAAATCTGTATTGATCTAAAAAGTACGTGTAAGAATGGCCAAGAAGCAGCGTAAACCCAAGAACTCTTTTTTTCAGTTTTTAAATGATAATAGTATTAAAGTCATTCTGGGCGTGGTGGCTTCGAGCAGCTTCGCCATCGCTTTTGGTCAGGAAAAAATCAGTCAGTGGGTGTCACTATCCTCTTCCAGTGATTCTGCCTGTCTGAACCAGTTTTATCGTGATGTACCGCCATATTTGATGAAAGACAGCCTGAAAAAAGACAGCTATTCGCTGTGTTTTAATGGCTTTAATGTCGGTTATTCCGGGGTATCTAAAACGCCACTTTGGGTTGCAGAAGCCTTAACGCCAGCACGCTTAAGCCAGAAAATTCCCCGTGAAGATAATTTTCATGAAGAAGATCGGGTCAGTGCGAAGCATCGTGCCACATTGGCGGATTATCGTGGTTCAGGTTATGACCGCGGTCATATGGCGCCGAATGCGGATATGCCTAACAAGGCCGCGCAGTCTGACAGTTTTTCATTGGCCAATATGGTGCCGCAAGCGCCCAAGAATAATCAGCAAGTCTGGCGTGAGCTGGAAGAGGCCACCCGTGCCATTGTGACCAAGCAGAAACAGGATGTCTATGTGGTGACCGGGCCGATCTTTGCCGGGAAGAAGCTGAAAACCATTGGCAATGGCGTGATTGTGCCAACTGCGGTCTATAAGGCAGTTTATATGCCGAAAACCGGTGCCATTGGTGCTTACTATGCACCGAATGACAATTCGCTCAAAGTGCGTATTGTTAGTGTCTGCTATCTGGAAGAACAGCTTGGAATTAATCTGTTCCCGCAGCTCACCGAAGAACAGAAACGCAATACCTATAAGCTGCCACTGACTGGAAATGCAGTAAAAGCCAACCAGAAAATCGAATATTCTAATTGGGATGCAGAAAGCCAGTGTGCCGAAGATGTTTCTGAAGAAAACCTGCAGGCATTACAACGCGAGTTTAAGTCTTCCGGTTCAAGCAGTTCGGCCTCCTCTGCGACTGGCGGTGCGATAGACAATGCAACGCAAGATGCCATTGTGAAACAGCTGATTGATGCCTTGTTGCAATATATTTTGCAGCTGTTGAAATAAGCTTGCTGAAAAAACCGGGATTCGGGTAGCATCGACATCAGACGTTCATTGAAAATAACAAAGACAGGTGAAGAGGATATGTTTAAAGCATTTGAAAATGGCAGCGAATCCCATGCCATTCATGATCTGACTTTGGAAAATGATCTGGACTGCGTCAGCCTGTATGGCAACTTGCAAATCACCAAGGATCAGCAGGGACTGAAAGTGGCCAAAGCCTTGCAGGCTTTTCTGAATGATGTGGTACAACAACTGGAAAACACGCAGGACTTGCCAGAAAAAATTCAGCGTGATGATCTGGATGAAATTGAAAATCCATTTTTATAAGCATTTTTAAGCGCGATGATCTGCATGCTCCATGTGAAACATGCAGAAAAATGGTATTTGGAAATCCTGGCTTTTTAGAGGGTTTTTATTAAAAAGCCTAATTTTCTGCTCCCACAATATCTCCAAACACCAGCCAGAATGTGCCGAGCAATTCGGCAAGATATTTATCCATATTCTAAGTCCTTATTTTTATATTTATTATTAGGTCATAGGGACAAGGGATTTAAATTATCAACGTTGCTTGAAGCCC
Source organism: Acinetobacter endophylla (assembly GCF_053543775.1). Classification (NCBI taxonomy): domain Bacteria; kingdom Pseudomonadati; phylum Pseudomonadota; class Gammaproteobacteria; order Moraxellales; family Moraxellaceae; genus Acinetobacter; species Acinetobacter endophylla. The sequence goes on from NZ_JBLVOM010000312.1 coordinate 2,611, forward strand.
GTATATTAAACCAACATGTTAGTGGTTTAAGCGGCTGACATATTCTGTTGGCGCCACTGCTGCGGCGTCAGTTGAGTCCATTGCTTAAAGGCGCGCTGAAAAGCACTCTGTTCAGAATAACCGAGTAACATGGCGGTTTCCTGCAAGCTCAAGTGCGGATCTTTCAGATATTGCATGGCCATCATGCAGCGGATTTCCTGCATACGTTGCTGATAGGTTTTGCCCTGTTTTTGCAAATGGCGTTGTAACTGACGCACGGAAAAATTCATCTGCTCGGCAATATGCTCGATTTGGAACAGGTTTTTTTGCAGGCCAATCAGAATCGCCTGTTGCAGCTGTTGATCTACCAGAGTGGAGTGCGGAAATTTTTCTAAGAGTGCTTTGGCCTGCTGCATCAGCAGTTTCTGCAAGGTCTGGTCGCCCTGTTTTAGCGGTCTGGACAGTTCACTGACATGCATCAATACCTGATTTCTGGCTTGAGAAAAGCGGACTTTACAGCCGAAATACTGCTCATAGAGTGCAATATTTTTAGGCATTACATGCTGGAAATGAACTTCATATAACTGAACCCCGTGCGGGTTCTGAACATTGGCTTTTACGAATTCCGTCATTAGCGCAATCGCGATTTCATCGGTCAGTTGGGTATTCAGATGAAAGGGAACTTCAACCCAGCCAATCGACAGATAATCGCCTTGCCATTGCAGCTGAAGTGGGCCGCCATCATAAATCAGACGATGATAATCATGATAGCGCATAAAGGCTTCACCCAAGGTCTCACTTGAGAGTGCCAGATAGCCAATAATACCGAGGTGTTTAGCTTCAACCAGTTGGGCGATTTCCAAGCCTAAAGCCGGTCGTTGCAGCTGTTGATCAAGTGTCGTCAGCAGATCACGCCACAGAGTAAAATCAAAGCGTTCCAGATTTTGAATGGCCAATAATTTCTCAGGGACTTCGAGCTGTTTCAGCTGATAATAGTCCAAAAGTAAATGTCCTAAACCACCGTATATCGAGCCTACGTAGTTTTTTAGAACCAGCATTTTTTAATTCTTTTATTTTGTCGTATTTTGTCAATCATATTGAATATTTTGGTCAATATCTAGTCTTTTACTTAGCCTATATTAAAAATAGACCAAGAGGTAAAAGATTATGTGGAAAGGTTTTCTGGCAGGACTTGTCGTCGCAAATGGATTTGAATGGTTTGCGCATAAATATGTATTGCATGGTGTTCACCGGCCGGGAAAGAGCCGTTATAGTCCGGTACCCGAGAGTATGCGCTCACACTGGGAGCATCACCGGATTGTGCGAAAAACGGAATTTTCCGATTTCGGCTATGTAGAGGGACTGGACAACTGGCGTACCCGCAATGAAATTGTCTCACTGGCAGTGGTCGCGACCGTCTTTGGACTCAGTTTTTATCCCTTCTCCAAAGGCATGTCACTGGCTACCCTGTATAGTGCAGGCAACTATTATTATTTACATCGCCGGGCGCATCTGGAGCCGGAATGGGCTAAAAAGACACTGCCTTGGCATTATGATCACCATATGAATAGCAATCAGGATGCTAATTGGTGCGTGACCAAGCCCTGGTTTGACTATCTGCTCGGTACCCGGGTGATTTCCCCGGCAGATTTGCAGGAACAGAATCCTTTGGGTCTGAGCTTACCGGCACCGATCTCGAAAAAACTGAACCACTGGGCAGAACAATATTTTCCGGTTAAATGGGCAGATGCTTCCACTAATATGTCGAAAAATACTGCAAAAAATACGCTAATGAAGCAGTTAAATACGCAGGTTGGGGAGTAAAAACAGGGCTTTGTCGTGATTTGTCAATAAAATACGATTGTATTGTCAATATTGTCCTGTGGATTTCACTTATATTTGCTTCTGTCGGTGAGCAAAGCCTCATACTGATAATGTTTCTGGGTGTAATGAGTTATTTTGAATACCAAGTGCTGTAGTCTTATCTTGGTTTTATAGGGAGTCGAAAGACTCCTTTTTTTTGTCTCGTATTTGCCTGGTTGTTTTAGCTGAGTCATAAAAAAGAGTGTTTATAAAAAAACACTCTTTAATCAAATCATCATCTAAAACGGCTTAGAGGCGCATTTCAATGCCTTGGGCTGCCATATAGGCTTTGGCTTCCGGAATGGTGTGTTGACCAAAATGGAAAATTGAAGCTGCCAGTACCGCATCGGCACCGCCATGAATAATGCCGTCGGCCAAATGCTGTAAATTACCCACACCGCCAGAAGCAATCGTCGGCACCGTGACGCGGTCATTGATGGCACGCATCAGGGCGAGGTCATAACCGGCTTTGGTACCATCGGCATCCATCGAGGTAATCAGTAACTCGCCTGCGCCGAAGTCAGCCATTTTCACAGCCCATTCAATCGCATCAATCCCGGTTTCTTTACGGCCACCGTGGGTGAAAATTTCCCATTTATGGTCGCCAGTCTTTTTGGCATCGATCGCCACCACGATGCACTGTGCGCCAAAGCGTTGAGATGCTTCCTGCACAAACTCGGGATTATAAATTGCTGCCGAGTTAATGCTGACTTTGTCTGCACCAGCATTTAACAGTAAACGGATATCTTCAACTTTACGGACACCACCACCGACAGTCAGAGGCACGAATACAGATTCGGCCATACGTTCAACAGTTCGGTAAGTCGTGTCGCGTCCATGATGTGTAGCTGTAATATCAAGGAATGTAATTTCATCGGCACCTTGTTCATTATATCGGCGCGCCACTTCGACCGGGTCACCCGCATCACGAATATCAAGGAACTGGACACCCTTGACCACGCGGCCGTTATCCACGTCCAGACAAGGAATAATACGTTTAGCTAGCATAAATTTTTCCAATTATTACAGCCGATTATGAAACTCACCCACGCAAGCGCTACACCTTGGCAGATGGAAACGGTATTCTAGCAAAATTATGTAAGTTTTTTCGCAGGTTTTCTATGTCGGTTTATACCACTTTGACTTTAAAGGAAGTTCAGGATTTTGCAGCGCCTTATGGTTTAAAGGCGATTGATCTGATTCCCATTCAAGGCGGTATTCAAAATACCAACTACTTTTTAGTCTGCGAAGATCAGCAATATGTACTGACCGTATTTGAAGATATGGATGAACAGGCAGCAGGCGAACTGGTTCCGGTTCTGGAACATCTGGGTCAGGCCGGGTTGGCCGTTCCTGTGCCTTTGTCGCATTCAGGCAAGGCCATTCACCGCATTAAAGATAAACCGGCACAGATTGCACCGCGCCTGATGGGTGAGCATCCGATGCCATCTACCGTCGCACAAGTTGAAGCGATTGCAGTGGCTCAGGCAAAAATGCATGTGGCTCTCAAAGACTTTAAACTGCAACGTAATTTCGTGCGTGATCATGCGTATTGGCTAGCCGTTTCTCAAGAGATCAAACCGAGTTTAAGTCCGGCCGATAAAGTCTTGCTCGGCAAATTATTAGGTTTATATGAGGCGTTGACGGCGGTATATCCAGACCGTCCACGCGGTTTCATTCATTCCGATCTGTTCCGTGACAATACCTTATTTGAAGGCGATCAGCTGAATGGCATTCTGGATTTTTATGAGCTGAATAAAGATGAGTGGTTGTTTGATATCGCCATTACGTTAAATGACTTCTGTACCGAATATCCTGACGTAATCTTAAACGAAGAAAAAGCGATTGCCTTTTTAAATGCCTATGAAACGATTCGTTCTTTAACCAGTGATGAACGCGCCTGTCTGGAATTGTATCTGGCCATGGCGGCAGGACGGTTCTGGATGATGCGCCTGCAGGTGGCTCAGCGTAATGCAGCATTAGGCCGGACGGGCGAAGATATTTTGCAAAAAAATCCGGATGAAATGCGTAATATGCTGATTGAACGCTTAAAATTCGTCACCGCTTAAACAATCAAATCAAAAAGGACAGGGGATATGCGCGATCAGGGGCGTTTGGTGGAATGGTTTGATGACAAAGGTTATGGTTTTATCCAGCCCAATGATCTGGCCAAAGATCGCGTATTTCTGCATATCAAGGATTTTGTCAAACCTGGCCCACGTCCCATTGTCGGCTGTGCGCTGGATTATCTGGTGATTCTGGATGAACGCGGACGTTATCGTGCCCAGCAGGTCATGTACCTGAAAGCCTCTCAGGCCAAAAGTCTGCAAGCAAAACTCAAACCGTCCAAGCCACAACAGGCACAGAAATTACAGCCGATGCAAATTGCATGTGTGCTCTATATTCTCTTTCTGGTGGCTTTGACCTTGGGCGGTTTACTCAGTGGACTGGTGTTGTTGCTGGTCAGCCTGATGAATGCGCTCAGCTACTGGCTTTATGCGCAAGATAAGGAAGCGGCCCAGCTGGGCAATCGCCGTATTCCGGAAAATACCCTGCATCTGGTGGCCTTCTTGGGTGGCTGGCCAGCAGCCTGGTTGGCCCAGCAGAAATTACGGCATAAAACACAAAAACAACCTTTCCGGCAGATATATTTTTGTACCATAGCCTTTAACATCATTTTGATTATATGGCTGATTTCCCCATTGAATAGTTTAAATATCTAGGGGAACACACTAGGAGGGGACGTGAATTATTCCATTGATAAAGACCCAAATCGCACGCTGACTTTTGTCCTGTACATCTTATATATTGTGGCCATTTTTAGTGCTGGCCTACTGGCTGTCGTGGCTTTAATCATTAACTATGTCAAACGTCGTGATGTGCGCGGTTCAATCTTTGAAAGCCACTTCACCTGGCAGATCCGCAGTTTTTGGTGGTATCTGTTCTGGAATATCGTCGCCTTTATTCCATTTTTCTTTTTGTTCTTTACCGGCGAAGATCCTAACCTGTTTGCAGGGGTCGCATTTGGCGCATCGGCGTTCTGTTTAGTGGTGGTGGTTTTGGCCTGGATCTGGATTGTGTATCGGGCGATTCGCGGCATCATGCGCTTAAATGACAATAGACCGATGTATAGCAAATAATTTTAGCCGTATTTCCTTAGAGAAAAAAATCCCCCTTTTTTAAGGGGGATTTAGCGGAATTAAGAAAGATCTTGCTTTAATTCTTCTGTGGGTTCTTTTCTTAAAAACTTTGGTTTCCATTCACTGGCAATCACGCCAAGCACCACCATCAATCCACCGACTAGCGCGAGTGCAGGTAGCCGTTCTCCGGCCAGACGGCCAAACAGGGCTGCCCATACCGGTTCGCCGGCATAGATAATCGCTGCCTGTGATGGGTCGACCATGCGCTGCGCCCAGTTCATCACCAGTTGAATCAAGGCACTGGCAATGCCCAAACCGACTAAAATCCCTGCCAGATGCCAGTGGAATTCAGGTAGCTGAGATTCACCTAAAACAGGTGCGATCATAAAGCAGAACAGGGACGCAAAAATCAGTTGCAGCACGGTGACCCGGCGTACATTCACCTGCTCGGCAAAATGGCTGATAAAAATAATCTCCAGTGCAATCGCAATCGAACCGAGCAAAGTCAGGGTTTGCCCGAAACTGAGCTGAATCGCAGCAAAGCCATTTCCTGTCAAAAACACCAGACCGATAAAGGCAAACAGTGCTCCGATCCAGGTCATGACATGCGGTTTTTTACGGAACATTAACCAGAGCAGGATTGGAACCAGTGGAACATACAAGGCGGTTAAAAAAGCCGATTCGCTGCTGCTGATGGTCTGCAAGCCCACAGTTTGAGTGCCGTAGCCAATGGCGATCATGATGCCAATCACCGCGCCAGCGAACACTTCTTTCAGGTTCATGCCTTTTAGCGACTTCAGTGAAATCAGGGTGACAGCAAGCGCTGCCGCAGCAAAGCGCAGGCCGACAAACATAATCGGACTGCTAAAATTTAGCCCGTATTGCACAGTAATAAAACTGCCGCCCCAGATAATGGTGATCAGGATCAGGGCGAGTTGCGGTGCTTTTACCATCCAGCCGGAGTGATTTTTGGAAATAAGTGTAGACATGCCAGGAGATCAGAAAATTAAAAAAATAAAAAAGAGGTCCGAAGACCTCTTTTACAGCAGACTTAATTATAGCGCCTGTTGCTCATCTAGCAATAACTGTGCTTCACGCAAGCTTAATGTACCTTCGTAAATCGCACGGCCGGTAATTGCACCTAAAATACCCGGTTGGTCTTTCAGGTTACGCACGTCATCCAGATTGGTCACGCCGCCTGAAGCAATCACAGGCAAACCTGAGTATTGCGCCAGATTCACGGTTTGCTCAATATTCACACCCTGCATCATGCCATCACGCGCGATATCCGTGTAGACAATGCTTGACACGCCAGCATCGGCAAAACGTTTCGCCAGGTCAGTAGCCTTGACATCAGTCACATTGGCCCAGCCATCTGTTGCTACCATGCCATTCATGGCATCAATCCCAACAATAATATGACCAGCAAATTTTCGACATGCTTCTTCAACAAATTCAGGATCCTGAACTGCTTTGGTGCCAATGATCACAAAAGAAACACCGGCTTGCAGATAATGCTCAATGGTTTCCAGAGAACGGATACCACCACCAATCTGGATCGGCAAATCAGGTTGAGATCGGACAATGGCTTCAACCACTGGCTTATGGATTGGTGTACCTGCGAAAGCACCGTTTAAATCTACTAAATGTAAGCGGCGAGCGCCTTCATTTACCCAATGCTGTGCTGTTGCGACCGGATCGTCTGAAAATACGGTATCGTCTTCCATACGACCTTGCTTTAAACGGACACATTTGCCATCTTTCAGGTCAATTGCAGGGATGATCAGCATGCTTTCGCTCCTTGCTTAATCTTTAGAATGAATTTGAGTGTATTCATCTTAGCAAATAAAGTCGAAATTTCTAACTCTTAAACGGTATGAATAAAGAAAACCTGTCCATAGATAGGTAGCAGTGAGGTAATTTATTTTGCTCGTTTTAATGATTTTAATGATCCGTCTCTTGAATGGAGATCAGATTTTCCATAACGGATCGTGTACTGAGCTGGTCGATAACCGAAGCTGTAAGACCTGTTAAAGTCACAGCTCTCTCATCGAACGCGCTCATCACAGCTTTTATGCGTACATCAAGTTACCAGAACCAACACGCCACTTAAGCGCTTAAGCCGTCGATGAAGGACGGATTCTTAATTTTAATGAAGTATTGGGAATCTCTCTGGGTAATAAATCCCGACGTAGTAATTCTTCAAATACCAGCACGGGCGCGTAGGCATCTGCGGCTGCATAATCAATTTGTGCCGGGCTTAGCTTCTTGCTGGCCCAGTTCGAGGTACTAATCCGTTTGGATTTAGGAAAATTTACTTGAAATAGCAAAGCCATGGCATTTTTTAATCCGACCGGATTGTTTAAACCAAAAGCTTTAAAACATTTGGACAGTTCAATCACACTATTCAGTTCAATGCCTTTTTTACGGAACAGGTGCGCATCATTTTTCAGGCCAAAACCGACCTTGATCTGCTCGCGACTGGCAAAGATCGGTTTAAGAAAATCCCAGATCGAATCATTCATTTGAAATAAATAGGCTTTATCTAAAGTGGCCAGCTGAATCAGATGTGGCCCGGTAGAAACCTCACCAACTTTAAAGGTCGGTTTGGATTCAGAATCGAAACCCAGGACTGCATGGCTTTTTAGCTCCTGTGCAAGGGCATGACACTGTTCCAGACGATTAATCACCTGAATCTGTTGCATCGGAAGATTTTTAAATACAGGAAAGGTCTGAATTTGTTCCTTGCTTGGTAAAGTATCCAGCAGCTGTTGCATAAGCTTCAATCATGAAATGAATGCGTTCAGCTTAATCACTTTTCCTGTTCTAGGTAAAAATAAAGCCCATAAAGAATGAGCTTTATACAAAATTTAAATAGGATTAATCAGTGTGATAGCTACTGTGTTCCATCTGCGCCTGTTGAGCACGCGTCACATAGTCTTGATAAGCTGGGATTGCAATCGCGGCTAAAATACCGATTGGAAAAATAAGTACATAAATCAATCCCAACACCTTTTCCCAAGCTTTGGTGGTACGTCGCGGGCCGTATTGATTGCTTCTGTCATCACCTTTGGCAAAAATCAGATAAAGGATAAAAATCAGATTGAGTAGCGGAACCAAGATCAGCAGCGATAACCATCCAGTATGATTGCGGTCATGTAGACGGCGAATAGTAAAAACAAAACTAAAATAAAGCATGACCAAGTAAGCGAGTCCGATGAGAACAGTTGCAACCATGGATGAGCCTGCCAAGGCAGAGCTATCCATAAATAGGCCAGGTGAAAAAGCTGCAATGATCCCAATGATGATCAGGAGCGAAAAGGTCATTAGCATGTTCCAGCCGAGATAAGACAAGCGGCCAAAACGACCATTTGGGCTTAAAGCTGATTCATTGTTTGGATAGTGTGGATTCATTATTGTATTTTCCCTGAGTCTAATTATTTTTAAATATAATGAGTTACTTCAACATCATAACAATTTCAATGACTAAAAAATAGTCAGAATCACTAGCAGTGAACTAATCTAAATGAATAAAAAAGCTCGCAATCTGCGAGCTTTTTAGGCGAAAGGAAAATCAGATTTTCCAGTCCACAAAGTTTTTCAATAACTGTAAACCGGCGGTATGACTCTTTTCCGGATGGAACTGGGTCGCGAACAGGTTTTCTTTATGAATTGCAGTACAGAACTCGATGCCATAGGTACAAGTAGCTGCCACCAGGTCTGAATCTTGTGGCTCTACATAGTAGCTATGTACAAAGTAGAAACGTGCATCCTGTTCGATATTGTTCCACATCGGATGGTCAGGATCAGCCTGATGCACCTGGTTCCAGCCCATATGCGGCACTTTTAAGCCCGCCATTTCCGGAAAATGCTTAACCGCACCTTCGAAAATACCCAGTGCATCGGTACCACCATTCTCTTCAGAATGTTGCATCAAGGCTTGCATACCGACACAAATAGCCAGTACCGGCTTGTTAAACACGGCATTGCGTACCACTTCATCAATGCCGGCTTCGTGCATGCCTTGCATGCAGTCACGCATGGCACCTACACCCGGAAAGACAATCTTGTCTGCCTGAGCAATCAGTTTTGGATCATTGGTGACATCCACTGTGGCACCGACATGTTCTAACGCTTTTGCCGCAGAGTGCAAATTTCCCATGCCATAATCAAGAAGGGCAATACGGGTCATTACAGTGTACCTTTGGTTGAAGCTACCGTATTGGCAGCACGTGGATCCACTTCACAGGCCATACGCAGCGCACGCGCAAATGCTTTAAATACGCTTTCGATCTGGTGATGGCTGTTTTTGCCTTTCAGGTTGTCGATATGTACCGTCATCAAGGAATGGTTCACAAAGCCCTGGAAAAATTCAGAGAATAAATCCACATCAAAACGGCCGATCATGGCACGGGTAAATGGAATATCCATAAACAGACCCGGACGGCCAGACAGATCCACCACGACACGGCTTAAAGACTCATCGAGTGGCGCATAGAAATGACCATAGCGTTTCAGGCCTTTTTTATCACCTAGTGCTTGCGCGAAAGCCTGACCCAGCGTAATACCGCAGTCTTCCACAGTATGATGGTCATCGATTTCCAAGTCGCCATCACAATGAATATCAATATCAAACCGGCCATGACGCTTGATTTGATCAATCATATGATCTAAAAAGGGAATACCCGTGTTTAAGGTGCCTTGACCAGTACCGTCGAGATTCAAACGAACTCGAATTTTGGTTTCGTTGGTATTTCTTACCACTTCACTGATACGATCTGTCATAGACACGTTCCTCAAATACGTCAAAATGATTGATGTAGAAAATATTTTCGCCGTGACGAAGTCACCGCATATTAGATTGCTCAGGAGGGTTTATCAATGCCTATCACCGTACATGCTTATACTTCTTTAGAAAATGACGAAGTGCGCAGCCAGCTTGAGCGACTGTATGACACGAGCCCTGAATTTAGTGACGGGGCAGATGCCATGGAACAACTAGAGCAAAACCTTGCACAGTATACCTCAGTTTATAGCGCAGAATTTAATAGCAAAATTATTGGGGCAATCTGGTGCACCGGACAGGGTGAAAGCCGGATTCTGGAAAATATCGTCGTACATCCGGCCAACCGTGGTCGTGGCGTTGCAGAAAGGCTGGTGAGCGAAGTTTGCCGCATGGAAGAAGAAAAAGGCGTGAAAAACTTTGTGCCGGGCTGTGGGGCCATTCATCGTTGTCTGGCCAATCTAGAAAAAATCTGAAAATCGATCAACCATAAGCAGCCATTAGGCTGCTTTTTTATGTAAATAAGCGCTTAAATCTGTTTTATTGCTGAGGTCTTTGGTAAACACTGTTCGATTTTTGACTCAAATTGACGCGAGTTGATGGAAAAGTAAACATTTAACGAAAATTATTCTCTCTGCTCTTGACGATTTCAAGCCGAAACTGTTTAATACGCGACATCGGCGTGATAGCTCAGTAGGTAGAGCAACGGATTGAAAATCCGTGTGTCCCCAGTTCGATCCTGGGTCTCGCCACCATATTTAAAAACGATTTCAAAGTTTTCAATCCCTGATCCCATCAGGGATTTTTTTTAGGCCAAAAATCAGCCACTCAAATATTTTTTTCATAATTTTGATTGACTAATGAGGCCAGATACGGCTTAATACACCGCATCGGCGTGATAGCTCAGTAGGTAGAGCAACGGATTGAAAATCCGTGTGTCCCCAGTTCGATCCTGGGTCTCGCCACCATATTCGAAAAAACCTCAAACAGTGTTTGAGGTTTTTTTTCGCCTGTCACTTTGTCATTCAGCTGAAAACAGTGGTTTTGCCTCACTATCTGGTGTTCAGGCGATGAGTCTGTGCTCTGCTATTTCCGGGATGATTCACATGAGTTGCCATTCATCTGAGCAAGCATGAGTTATCCAAGTAATCAATGTAATCTAGTAGATAAGAATATTGGAAATTGACTGGATCATCATCAGTTGCAGTATTTGGGCCATCAATAATAGGGGAAAGGCAGATCAATGAATATCATGAAAATGTCTATATTCGGACTCATGCTCGGTGTTTACAGCATCGGAGCACAAGCCGAGGACGAGCAAGCGGTTGTGACTCTGCCCACTATGACCGTGATGGCTGAACCTGAAATGAGTAATGAAACCGGCTATGTGCCTTTTGTACAGGAAGAAAAGAATCTGCGCGCCTTACAGCATCAGGTGATTCGTGGAACCCGGGATGCAGAGAATTTCATGGTTAATCCCGAGATGGTGGCAAACCTCGAGATCCAGCCCATAAAAGCACCTGATTTAGATTCACTGTCACCGGCACTACAGCGGTATGTGCTGACCATTGCCCAAGGACTGCAATCCAGTGATCCAACCCAGGGGCTGTATACCATTCTGGAGAATTTTGGCATTGATCGGAGTAATAGCATGCAGCCAGATCGCAATATGAAGATCCAGATCAATCTGGACAGGGTGAATATCGACCTGCTTGAAAATCACCTGAATTTACCGCCTGTTATGCAATTACCGAGGCAGCCCTGAAATACTGTTCAATACTACCTATCCATCCCCGCCAGTCGGGGATTTTTTATTGCTTGAATTTACGGTAAAAGGAGCATTAATTTCTAATCGCCCGCTTAAAACCAGCTCGAAATATGCGCCAGTAATCAGGCTGACATGACCGTGTATCAATCCTCACAGTAATGCTGATCATATTTACACAAGTTTAAGGAACAATAAGGTCTCTCCCCCTGAAATGATGATGCGGAGGTTTTCCTTATGCGTCCCCTTAGCACAACTTTCCTTGTATTAATAAGCCTGTTTTCTTTGCTGCATCTGGTCAATGCGCATGCCGCCCCAGAGTCAGTCACTTTACCGACACTGACCGTGATGGCAGATCGTGAATTGCGTGAAGAAACGGAATTCATGCTGCCGCTGCAAGAACAATCCAGCCAGAAAAAGGCGTTAAAGATGCGAATGATGAAGATTGAACGTGAATTGCAGGACTACTCGGTCAATGCTGATTTCGCGGGTGATCTCGACATTCTACCGAGCAGCAATCCGGCACGACTGGATAGCCTGCCACCGGGGCTGCAACAGTATGTACAGGCCATCGCAGATGGTTTGCGCTCTGCTGACCCACGTGATGGGATTTATCTGATGCTGGTGCCATTTGGCATTAACCGTGATGCAACATCAGTTCAGGCTGCCCGAGAACAGTTCAACCTGAATAATATTGACCGGACGCTGCTGAATGAATGGTGTTCGGCGAACGGTTGCTAGATAAAGTCAAACGATTCAGCGCGAGCTTAAAACAGGATTTCGATCTGATTTCCTTTTGGAACAGTCCGTGCCTTTGCATAGGGGTTTTGTATAGAAGAATTGATTTATGCTTAAAAAATAAGCATATTGATAAAAAGGAAATCTATACATAACCTGCAGCAGGGGAGCATGTGCATGCCGCGTGTTTTTATGATTGTAGCCGCTGTGACACTGGCAATTTTTATTGGGCTGTTTTATCAGAATTCAGTTCAGCAAAAACATCAGGCCGAGCTGCTCGAATATGAAACTGTGCTTGAAGAAAAAACCGAGAGTATTGCGCAGCAGGCACAGGACTGGTCTAAACCGATTCAGATTGAACTTGAGGATGACCGTCTGGATGGTGACTATGCCATCATGGCTGAATTTATGCTGGGGCAATTGCGCGACAGTGCCGAGGAACGTAATCAGTATCTACGCGACTTAAAAGCCGCCAACTGGCAGAATTTTCTGAATATCGACCGCTTGGCTAAGGATCAGGCACAAGGCTATAAAGAAACTGAAGCCATGCTCAAGCAAGTCCATCAAATTGTGAATAGCTATCAGCAGAAAATCCAGCAGCGCGATGCCGAGCTGATCGACAAGGCACAGCAACTGGATATTAAGAACCGTTATCGCCAGCAACTGAGCCTGACCCTGAAAGACAGTCAGCAAAATAGTAATGCACATGTCATTTTTGAAATTGAAAAACAGACGCTGGCCAAGGCTGATGCCTTATTTGCAGTACTGAAAAAGCATAAATGGCAAAAGAAAAATAACACCTTTATGTTCTATGACGATAAAGCCGTGCAAGAGTTTAATGCGCTGTATAAAGAAATGCTGCACCTGAATAAACAGACGGAACGAGTGGCGAGCGCTAACCAGAAAGAGGTTGAAAACAAGTTGTAGCCTGACTGAGATGACAGGATTGCCATAGGACTGTCATCTGCTGTTCAAACTCGCTTGCTAAATTGAAAGGGTCGCACAGATCACGACATAACATTTAAGCAGGTGAGTCATGCAAACAATTCAGGTTTTTGCTGATATTCAGCAGGTGTACGGTGAGTTTGTCGCAAATAAAACATGTCCAAAATTACAAAGGATGAATAACGGGGACAAGAACCGGTTGTTCTTGGATCAATATTTCACGCTGATCGAGGACTGGCACTATACCGAACAGATTGTGATTCAGTTCAATCAGCAGTATTTCAGTCTGGATCTGGGGAGCGCACCGGATTTTATGGATCAGGATAAATACATCAACTGGCTAAAGTCGGAACTGCTGCATTAATCAAGTCATCAAATTCCTGATTGATATACAACCGAGCTGTTTCAAGAGAGGCAGCTTTTTTATTTTGATAGAAAACTGGTATTGATCTTGCTGTTGCATCGGCACAGCGCGAACAGGCGCTGATTCCAATTCCGATTTGAACAGGCTATGCTGAATTAATTACTGCTGCCAAAAGAATGGCAGGCGGAGCATGGATGATATGGAGGGCAAAAATTATGCAACAGTTGAGATGTTATAAGGAACTTCCAGTCTGGAACCAGCAGAGTATTCCCCAGGGCTTTAAGAATCAGCACAATACTAAAGCCGGCACCTGGGCGAAACTGACAGTATTAAAAGGTGAGCTGCGTTTTGCCATGCTGGAAGAATCTGGTGCAGTGCAATCCGAGCATGTGTTTACACCAGAGCAGCAACCGCCATTTATTGAGCCTGAGGCCTGGCACAAAATTGTCTCTGCCAGTGAAGATGTCGAATGTCAGTTACGTTTTTACTGCCAGCCTGAGGATTACTTTATCAAGAAATATCAGTTAAATCCTACCCATTCTGAAGTGCTGGCAGCGATGCCCTATTTAAAAGGTGGCCGTGCGCTGGACGTCGGCTGCGGTACAGGGCGTAATGCGCTTTATTTGAGCCAGAACGGCTTTAATGTCGATGCCTGGGATGTCAACGAAAACAGTTTGCAGACTTTAAGACAGATCGTGCAGACTGAGCAGATTGATCATGTGCAAGTACAGCGCCGCGACCTTAACACGGATACCAACATTGCAGGCCAATATGACTTTATCTACTGTACCGTGGTGATGATGTTTCTTGAGGCGAAAACCATTCCACCGCTTATTGCACAGATGCAGCAGGCGACCGTGCCAGGTGGCTATAACCTGATTGTCTGTGCCATGGATACGCCAGATATTCCGGCACAAGTCGATTTTCCATTTGCTTTTCAGCCGGGGGAGTTGCGAGGGTATTATGAGGGCTGGCATATTGTGAAATATAATGAAAATGTCGGTGAGCTGTATCGTGTCGATGAGCAGGGTCAGCGGATTAAACAGCACTTTGCCACCATGCTGGCGCAGAAGGTTGAATAGAAGATTGAGGATTTTTTTAAATTCTTGAGCTTAAATGAGACTACATAAAACAAAAAAAAGATGTCAGGCTGACATCTTTTTTTATGCTTTTAAAAAGCTTAAGCCGCTTTTTTAAACCAAGAGAACCAGCCTTTTTTCTCGGCTTTTACTTCTGCTTTTTCAGCAGCAGCGTCTTTGGTTTCTACTGCTTCAGTTTTCGCAGCTTCAACGTGTTGTTCTGCTGTAGCTTGAGCCGTTTCTACTTGAGTTGTCGCTTCTGCTTTTACTGCTTTAGCTTTAGTTTCAGCCGCTTGTTGAGTTGCAGCAACAGTCGCTTGAGCAGCTTCAACTTTCGCTTGTGCAGGTGCAGCAGCTTCTTTGGCAACAGTTTGGGTTGTTTTAGTTACAACAATTGCTGGTGTAACTTGAGCTTCAGTTGCCATTGCAGATGCAGAAGTCGCTACGATTGCAGTTGCGATCATTGTTTTAAGCATGTTCATATAAACCCTTTTAAGGAAATAGGAAAAAGAGGCTTGATCATACGCTTATAAAATTTAAGTGATTCATAATCAAGATTTAAGTGACTGAAAAATAAACCAATTTTACAAATAGATAACATTTTAATTTAAATAAAAAAAGCTCCGAAGAGCTTTAACTAACGACATAAAGTTTAGGTCTAGGTTTAGATTCTTCAAATTTATCTATTGAATAAAATGTTAGATCATTGAAATCTGAACGAGAAATGCCGATTCCATCTAGCATTTTAGAAATACTAAAACCATCTTGAGTGGCTAAAGTTTTTAAAATTTTTGAGTAAAACAGAGATTGATCACCATAAGTTGGATCAGGTTCATTCAAATGATATCCAAAAGAATTTATACGAATTGAGTTGTTTTTATAAATCCAATCAGAAATCAAATCTAATTTATGGCAACGATAATTCACAGCTTTAAGTGAGACACGCCAATATTTTTTATACTCAATCATAGATTGAATACTTAAATTTTTTGGTAAATTACTGGTAAAGCCTTCATAAGGCATCAGAAATTCTGAAGCGAATTGATCTGCTTCACTTTCTTTTGTTCGATTGTATTCGGCATTATCATCTTTGTGCAGAATCATATGACCAAGTTCATGAGCAGCGTCAAAGCGTTGTCTTTCAAATGATTTAAAATCATTTAAGAATATAAAAGGATTGCCACTTTGTTCATCAAAAAAAGAAAGTGCATCCATTTGTTTTATATCAAAAGGTAGGCGAAAGACGCGAAAACCCTTTAGCTCAAGTAGCGCAATAATATTATTAACGGGTTGGATGCCTAATCCCCAAAAACCTCTTAAATTATTTGCAACACTTGATGGATAGTCTGGGTGATTAGATTCAAAAATTTCAAGATCAGGGAAACTAAATTTAGGAAGAGTTAATTTACTCTCAAAGTAAAGGTTAATTTTTTTTGCTAACAGAATATAGGCTTCATTTGCATTTCTATATTCAGCCTTAATTCTAGCTGCTGACCTATAAAAAATGTCGGACGAATTGACTAATTCGAGATTATCGTCCGCTAAAAAAAAGCTAGCAGGCAAACCCAATTTTTCAGTTATTTGCTGAAAATCTTCACAACTAATAGGATATTTTCCATCTGTTAAAATTTTACGAATTTTAGGCTCAGAGCAACCTAAAAGATTAGCAAAATCTTTATTGGACAAGCGTCGCAAATCCTTCGCAACCTTTAATCTAGTTCGATCAATTACTTGCATTTCCTCTAGCCGGCTTTCAAGTTAATAGGTAAATCCTCTTCAGTGATTGTACTAGATGTAGTGAGATCAGGACTAGGTTTTCTTAACTTTGGATTAAAATCATTATTAGGATTTTGATTGTTTAGTATGAGTCTAATTAAATAATTTTTAACTAAAAATTTATCTTTTCCTGACTCTTTCACAATTGTATAAGATGTTGGAAAGGCTAATTCTATTTTTATTTGAGATCTATCATCTTGAAGGTAGCGAATGTCTTTTCTTGAGGGATAAAAACATATCCAAGTTTTAAATAAGTCTTTATCAGTATAAGAGCCATAATTCTTATGAACTTTATCTTTAGTCTTTATTCCTTTAGGGGAGGCAGTAGTTAGTTGTGAGTCACTATATCCTAGTGCATGATTAGCAGAAGCAAAAAGAATAATTTTCTTTTCTTCGTCTGAAACTAAACATCTTTGACCATCTATATTTTTGAATTGCCAATTTGTATTAAGGGACCTTTTTAACGCCAGCCCGATAGCCTGTTTGAAGTCACCAGAACGTGACACAAACTTCATATCATTATTTTCATCTTTTAATTCAAAAGCATTATCGATAATTTCCAAAGCATTAAATAGCAAGTTGCAATCAAAAAATCCAAGCTCATTTGCTTTTTCATGTGCCTGATCATTTTCAAAGAATTGTGTATTGAAATTTTCTTGCTCTTCTTGAGAAAAAAGTTCACGATTTGACAAATTTTAACCCTCATATTTTTGTTTAATATCATTTTTATAACATGAAGGTAGGCATTAATATATTTAAATCAATTGTTTGAATCTTTTGCTTACAAAAAACCCCGCAATAAGCGGGGTTTCTTTTGATCTCGGTATTTAATTAAGCATTAAACACGTTCGATCACTGTTGCAATACCTTGACCAAGGCCAATACACATCGTCGCAAGACCAATTTGCGTATCTTGTTGCTCCATTACGTTCAACAATGTTGTTGTGATACGCGCACCAGAACAACCCAATGGGTGACCCAATGCAATCGCGCCACCGTTATGGTTCACGATGTCTTGCTTGTCATAAATGCCTAAGCCTTTAAGAACAGACAGACCTTGTGCAGCAAATGCTTCGTTCAATTCAAAAGTCTGAATATCAGCAATTGACAGGCCAGCACGTTTCAACGCTTTTTGCGTTGCTGGAACCGGACCATAACCCATGATCGCCGCATCACAGCCTGCAACCGCCATAGAGCGAATTACAGCACGTGGCTTAAGACCTAAAGCTTGAGCACGTTCAGCAGACATTAGCAACATTGCAGAAGCACCATCAGACAATGCTGAAGAAGTCGCTGCAGTTACTGTACCGCCTTTCGGATCGAAGACTGGACGCAAAGATTTGAACGATTCAAGGTTCGCATCCGGACGGATCACTTCATCGATATCACACAGGATTTTGTAGCCATCTGCATTATGACCTTCAATGCCAACGATCTCGTTCTGGAACAGACCGTTTTCAGTCGCAGCCCAGGCACGGCGATGTGATTCCACACCGAACGCATCCTGTTCTTCACGACTAATGCCGTTCATACGACCCAGCATTTCAGCAGTCAGACCCATCATGTTCGACGCTTTAGCATAATGCTTAGACGCTTCAGGGTTCAGGTCGATGCCGTGCATCATGCCCACATGGCCCATGTGCTCAACACCACCGATGATGAAGATATCACCTTGGTTCGTCGCAATTTGCGCAGCCGCAGTGTGAATCGCCTGCATAGACGAGCCACAAAGACGGTTCACCGTTTGACCTGCAACAGTTTTCGGCAGGTCTGCCAGTAATGCGATATTACGGGCAATGTTCATACCTTGTTCTAGGGTTTGGTTCACACAGCCCCAGATTACGTCTTCAACTTCATGCGGGTCGAATTCGTTACGTACCAATAGGGCACGGACAAGCTCAGCAGACATCGAGTCGGCACGTACATTGCGGAACATACCGTTTTTGGTTTTACCCATTGCTGAACGTACGCCATCAACGATGACAACGTCACGTGGATTTAAAGTAGCCATTCACGTTGCTCCTTAACCGTAGAATTTTTTGTTGTTAGCAGCCATTTCGCGCAACATTTCTGGCGCTTCATAAGCTTTACCAAGGTGCGCATACTTATTGCAAAGCGCAACATACTCAGCTACACCGGTTTGATCGATGTAACGGCATGGACCACCACGGAATGGAGGGAAACCAACACCCATGATCATCGCCATATCTGCTTCAGCAGCAGTGGCTACAATGTTGTCTTCCAGGCAACGAACCGTTTCGTTACAGAAAGCCAGCATCATGCGGTCAATGATTTCCTGAGCGTCAAATTCACGTTTTTCCGCAGTTGCAACAGAGGCCACAAGCTCATACGCAGTTGGATCAACCACTTTGGCTTTTTTGCCTTTACGGTCAAGTTCATACTTGTAGAAACCAACGTCGTTCTTTTGACCCAGACGGTTGTTTTCGTACATCACCTGAATCGAACCTTTGAAATCAGGTTTCATACGATCCGGGAAGCCTTCAGCCATCACTTCTGCACCGTGTACGCCAGTGTCGATACCGACAACGTCCATCAGGTAAGCAGGGCCCATTGGCCAGCCGAATTTTTCCATGACTTTATCGATTTGCTGGAAGTCAGCACCATCTTTAAGCAACAGGTCAAATGCACCGAAGTAAGGGAACAATACGCGGTTCACCAGGAAGCCCGGGCAGTCATTCACCACGATTGGTGTTTTACCCATTTTCTGAGCAAGCACCACAGTTGTTGCAATCGCTTCATCAGAAGTCTTCGCACCACGAATCACTTCAACCAGTGGCATCATGTGTACCGGGTTAAAGAAGTGCATGCCCACGAAGTTTTCAGGACGTTCCAGATTTTCAGCCAGACGCGTGATTGAAATCGTAGAAGTATTAGATGCAATGATCGTGTTTTCACGAACTTTCGCTTCAGTTTCTTTCAGTACGATGCCTTTGACTTTTGGATTTTCAGTCACGGCTTCGATCACGATGTCCACTTCTTTAAACTCGTCATAGCTTAAAGTTGGACGGATGCGAGCAAGAGTTTCACCCATTTGAGCAGGCTTCATCTTCTTACGTTCAACTTGTTTGGTCAGTAAACCGTTGGCTTCTTTCATGCCCAAAGCAAGTTGCGGGTTACCGATGTCTTTCATGATGATCGGTGTGCCTTTGCTTGCCGCCTGGTAAGCAATACCACCACCCATGATACCTGCGCCGAGAACAGCCGCCTGGTTCACTGGATGCGCACCTTTTTCATAGCGCTTCGAGGTTTTTTTCACGATCTGGTCATTCAGGAACAAACCGATCAAGGCACCTGCTTGTGGTGTTACCGCTGCTTTGGCAAAGCCTTCAGCTTCCGCTTTCAGCGCGTCATCACGATGCAGGCTCGCACCGGCTTGTAATGAATCAAGTAATAATTTTGGCGCAGGGTATTGAGCCGGATTAGCTTTTGCCAGAACCATGCCTTTCGATGAGTTAAACGCCATCATCTGTTCGATCGGGCTGAGTTTAACTGGATCGAGTTTTTCCTGACGCTTGGTTTTCCAGTCTAAACGGCCATGAATCGCCTGTTTTACCAGATCAAGTGCAGCATCTTGTAGCTTGTCAGCATGAACGACAGCATCGACTGCGCCGTCTTTCAGTGCGGCAGCAGGCTTTTTAGGATTGGCCATTGCCATCCATTCTACCGCGTTGTCGATACCGATCAGACGGCTTAAACGTACTGTACCACCGAAGCCCGGGAAGATCCCCAGCTTGATTTCAGGCAGGCCCACTTGCGCCTGCTCTGACATGACACGGTAGTCACACACCAGGCACATTTCGAAACCGCCACCGAGTGCCATGCCATTAATGGCGGCCACTTTAGGAATGTCGAGGTCTTCGAAGCTGTTAAAAATTTCATGTACTGGCATTGCCCAGTCAACAATCGCTTGTTCACCCTGAGCAAAGTTGTCGCCGAATTCAGTGATATCAGCACCTACAATAAATGTAGATTTGCCTGAAGTCACAATCAGACCTTGAATATCGGCATGGGAGACGGCTTCGATAGCAGCCTTGAAATCTTCAATCGTTGCACGGTTGAATTTGTTAACGGACTCACCTTGTAAGTCAAAGCGGAATTCTGCAATCCCGTCCTCAAGCATTTGGACGGTAATGGCATTGCCAGCGTGGATCATGCCCTGATCTCCTTTATTTTGGAGGACTTCTAAGTTGATGTTGTGAAGCAAGTGCGCATGTCCCGCGCACTTTTTGACTTCGCTAATCTTACGATAACTATATCCAAAAAGAACATAACAAGTTGTATCAAGCCGTGACGCAATGGTCATCAATTTCTGCCGGCTTGATCCGACCGGTTATAATTTTTCCTTTCAGTTTCTTATAGCCCGATGAACCAAAGATTCTGTTTCAATTCATTATTTTTTATCAATCAGCCTGATAGATATGGAGCAGGGTGACTGATTTTCAAGGTGTATTTCTAGCGGAGTTTTGTCAATTCAGTCAATTTCTATCCTTGAACTTGCCATTTTTAGCCTCGAAGTATGCTGAGCGCAGGGCTTTCAGGTCTTTGCTGATAGTATTTAATCAGCACAAATAACAGTGTATTAGATCATTTGAGTTACTGAACTTTTCTGATGAGATCGAAAATGGGAACGATCCTGTCGATGTGTGATTTAAAATAATTTCCATCCTGCCGGGTTGAATCCCTGTCATCTGCTATGGAATTGTTTATGATGATCTTGCACTTAGATATGGGGGATATCGATGCACGTATTTCGTTCTAAAAAAGACTGGTGGCTGCTGGCTTTTGTGATTTGTATGAGTGGCCTGCTGCTGCAACTGCTGCTAACCATGCAGGCCAAAGGGACCATGCAGCAATATCCGCTGCACACTGCGGTTTATATCCTGACCATTCTTATTCTATGGTGGCCGCTCTGGAGTACGCGCTATGTGGTAGACAATGGGGTGTTGACCATAAAAAGCCTGTGGTTAAGCTGGAAGATTCCGTTAAGTGAAATCCAATCCATTCAGCCCACAGACCACTCTATCATTGCGCCAGCCTTATCCTTAAAGCGTCTGCGGATTGACTATACGGAAGGCGGCGTGCAGAAATTTATATTGGTTTCACCCAAAGATCAAACTGCTTTTATACAGGTGCTTCAGCCGAATAAAAACTGATATCGAGTCTGCCTTAGTTAAGCTTTTGCTTGCTCAGGCAGAACCACCAGCTGTCCATCGACACAGTCCAGATGCAGACTGAACTGCTCAGGCTGGTTTAAAAAATACAGCGCCAGAATCGGCTCCAGTTCGGTACGCATCTTGCGGCCCAAATGTCGGGCGCCGTAACGAATATCATGGTCCTGATAGAAATAGGCTTTGGCTGAAGCGCTTAAATGCACGCTGCGTTGCTGATGTTGCAAGTGCTTGTTCAGTTTATCCAGTTCAATTTCGACCAGACGTGGCAGGGCATCATGCTGTACCGCCTGATAATGCAGGCTGCGGTCAATCCGGTTCAGAAATTCAGGGTCGAATTTACGCTGCATGACTTTTTCAATGATGCGCTGGGTGGGAACGCGCTTCAGACACAGTGCCTGCATTTTCTCAGGCAGATAGCTGAGTTTGTCCAGATATTGCTGCGCCGCCTGTGCCCCGACATTGCTGGTCATAAAGATCATGCAGTTGCGAAAATCGATAGTTTTAGTGCCCGCTTTCAAGGTCAGCCGGCCAGTATCCAGCACGTTCATCAAGCCGCGAATCACTTCGTTACTGGCTTTTTCCAGCTCATCAAACAGCATGATGCCGGGACGGGTATGACTGTCGGCAATCGCAGTTTCATCAAACAGGCTGTGACCTTCCTTTGATCCCACATAACCGGGCGGTGCGCCGGTCAAAGCCGCCGCATAATGTTCCTGTGCCAGAGTATTCATATCAATCCGGCAAAAGGCATCCGGGCGGCCATAGATCGCATCGGCAATCAGACGCACGGTTTCTGTTTTACCGACGCCAGTAGGGCCCAGCATCAAGGTAACCGACAAAGGGCGATCCGGACTGGAAAAATCTGCCTTGACCACATGCAACATTTTTTCAATTTCATTCAGGGCTGCATCCTGCCCAATAATCCGTTCACGTAGCAGTTGCATTACCTTACTCGGCTCGAAATGAAAACGCGGTTTACCAATCAGGCGAGCACGTTCAGACGGGTGATGGGTGGAGGTGGAGGGTTGAACAATATGAATGCCCGATTGCTGCAGGGTCATGCGAATCATCTCAAAACTAGACTTTTTGAGCATAACAAAGTTAAAGGTTGAAACTTATAGCTTTTAACAATCAGTTTATGTCGTGAGGATTATAGATTGGGGGGATAACCCGACAGGAACTTTAAGATTAAGTGGCAGCTTCAGGGGAATTTTGTGTTTTTGCTTGAAAATGACGCAACAATCATCACATATATCTGCAGATTGTAGGTGAAAAATAGGCTTTAGGTGAACGAAAACGCACGCCCCCATATTGAAAAAATCCTGGCGAATATGACCAGCCTGCCCGGGGTCTACCGGATGTATGGCAAAGACGGTGAATTATTGTATGTGGGTAAAGCCAAAAACCTGAAAAACCGGGTCTCCAGCTATTTTGTCAAAACGCTGGATCATCCCAAAACCCAGGCCTTGGTGGCACGGATTTATGATATCCAGACCCTGGTGGTACGTTCTGAAACTGAAGCCTTGTTGCTGGAACAGAACCTGATCAAGCTGCATCATCCGCCCTATAACATCATGCTGCGTGATGACAAATCTTATGTCTATATTTTTGTTTCGGCAGATAAACCCTATCCGCGTTTAGCCAGTGGGCGCGGCAAGGGCAAGCACCAGGTGGGCAAGTTTTTTGGACCTTATCCGAGTGCGTATACCGCCCGGGATACTCTGGTGGTGCTACAAAAACTGTTCAATGTGCGTTCCTGTGAAAACAGTTTTTTTGCCAACCGGACCCGGCCATGTCTGCAATACCAGATCAAACGCTGCTCTGCGCCCTGTGTCGGATTTATTTCTCCGGAAGACTATAAGGCAGATGTCGATAACTCGATCCGATTTTTGCAGGGCGATACCAAGGAGCTGAATCAGGAACTGATCGCAAAAATGGAAGCGGCCGCTGAAGCGCTGGAATTTGAAAAAGCAGTGTTCTATCGTGACCGGATGGCATTGTTAAGAGACGTACAGTCGCAGCAGGCGATCTATAAGCTCAAAGGCGAAGCCGATATCCTGTCGATTGCCTATCAGGCCGGGGTGACCTGTGTGCAGATCATGCATGTGCGCAATGGTAAAATGCTAGGTGGAAAAAGTTATTTCCCGGATATGCTTAGTGATGACCTAGGGCAGATGCTGGCCGATTTTATTGCCAATTTTTATTTTCAGGTAGCCGATGAAATCCCGGCTGAACTGATTGTCAATCTGGAAGTGGCTGACCGTAAAGAACTGGAAGCGGCACTGTCGCAGCATTTTGGCAAGAAAATCCAGATCAAGTCCAAAGTCCGCGAAACCCGCGCCGAATGGCTGGAACTGGCGCAGATGAATGTACAGCACGCGATTCAGGGCAAGCTGGCCAATCATATAGAATTAAATGAGCGTTTTCATCAGTTGGAGCAGGTGGTCGGCCGTCCTGTAGATCGGATTGAGTGTTTCGATATTTCGCATACTATGGGTGAAGATACCGTGGCCTCCTGTGTGGTCTTTGATAGTGGGGGCGCGCGCAAGCGCGACTATCGCCAGTTTTCCATTCATGATATTCAGGCAGGTGATGACTATGCCGCCATGCGTCAGGCGCTGACCCGTCGTTATAAGAAAGCCCTGTTACCGGACTTGCTGCTGATTGATGGTGGCAAGGGGCAATTGCATATGGCGATGGAAGTCATGCAGGAACTAGGCTTAGAGGCCTTTATGGTCGGTGTGTCCAAAGGTGAGGGACGTAAGCCCGGTCTGGAAACCCTGCACTTTACCGATGGCAGTAAAATTCAATTACCGGAGGATCATAAGGCGCTGCATCTGATTCAGCAGGTACGTGATGAAGCACACCGCTTTGCGATTACCAAGCATCGTGCTAAACGTGACAAGAAACGAGGTTCATCAGTGCTGGAAGTTATTCCGGGGCTCGGACCAAAACGCCGTCGGGATTTGCTGACCCATTTTGGCGGGATTCAGGGCGTACTGAAAGCCTCAGAAAGAGATCTGCAACTGGTACCGGGACTGGGTTCAGTCATGGCCCGGATGATTTATAAAGTGCTGCATGAATGACGCGTGGCTTAAATGCAAGGGCCAAAGTGCGCATTGACGCTTGGGTCACGTGACATTCACAACCTGAAGAATTTTGCCGAATATACTGAGCATCAAGACTTACTGAGGGATCAACATGTCTTTGCATGCACTTTATGCACAAATTGCCGAACAGGAATGGGTAGAGTTTCCACAGGGATGGTTACAGGGTCGTACTCTGTATGGTGGTCTGGCTGCCGCGATGATGATGCAAAAAGCCGTCACTCACATCAATGATCCGGCCAAGCATTTGCTGAGTTGCAGTGTGACCTTTGTCGGCCCGATTCAGCAAGCCAAAGTACGACTGAGTGCCGAAATCCTGCGGCAGGGCAAGTCGGTGACCACGATTGAAGTGCGCTTATGGCAGGACGACGCGGTGCAAAGTATTCTGATTGCCAGTTTTGGTATTTCCCGTGATTCAGAGATTCAGGTAAAGCAACAAGTTCAGGCACCCGACTATGCTGCGCCAGAGCAGCTGTTTCAGATTCCTGTTGGCTATGGTATGCCAGACTGTTATGACCATTTCGAAGTAGCCTGGGCGGATGTCAATCTACCTTGTAGTGCCAGTCCTCGTCCGGACTTTGGTGGCTGGTGCCGGTTTCATCCTGAAAAGCATCACAACCGTGAATTTCTGGTCGCAGACTTGATGGCTATTTTTGATATCTGGCCACCTGGGGTGTTGCCGATGTTTAAAAACATGGCGCCTGCGAGTAGTCTGACCTGGACAGTGACCTATGTGCATCCGGTTCAACATCAATTGCATGATTGGTTTAAATATAAAGTATTTACCGACTATGCTGCGGATGGTTATGCGACGGAGCATGCCTATCTCTGGGATGCCGAAAATCGCCTGATTGCGATGGCAAGACAAACAGTGACGGTGTTTGCCTAGTGACACTGCAAGTCAATTCGTATAAAGTGAAGCCTATTAATGATGGATCAAACCTCTAAAAAAGTGTGCATTTTCATCGTACATGAGGGGAAAAATTGGCGGTGTCTATGACTACAGGTCGTATCCTGAATATTCCAAATATCTTGACCTTGGCGCGTATCGCTCTTATTCCGGTATTTTTATTGGTGGCTTACTGGCCACCTGCAATGGGCTTTGATGCCCATAACCCCGACATGACGCGGCATATTATTTTGACCACGATTTTTGTGGTGGCTGCAGTAACGGACTGGTTTGATGGCTATCTGGCACGTACATTAAACCAGACTTCTGCTTTTGGACGTTTTCTCGACCCAGTTGCAGATAAATTGATGGTCGCAGCTGCACTGATTGTGCTGGTGCAATGGCAGCCTTCCATGTCGATGGCTTTTGCTGCGATTGTGATTATTTCGCGTGAAATTACTGTGTCAGCCTTACGTGAGTGGATGGCAGAGTTGGGTGCACGGACCAATGTTGCGGTTTCAACGGTGGGGAAATACAAAACTGCTTTCCAGATGATCGCCATCACCGTATTTCTGTTAAATTGGCCACCGCTGGAAATGCTGGCCTATGCCTTGCTATACACCGCAGTGGTACTCACCTTATGGTCGATGTTCATTTATCTGAAAGCGGCTTGGCCATATCTGAAACAGCCTTAATCGAAATGAAAAGAGAAGCTCCTTGAAAGGGGGCTTTTTTTATGCGCTTAAATTATCAAGCCAATCGGCAAATTGCAGGCAAAAAAATACCCAGCCTTTGGGGGAAGAACTGGGATGAAATCGGGGTATTTGTTGCTTATTATTATAGTTATTCAAAGATATCTCATCTTCTTAGGGATCATTATAGAGAGACAGTTTTTTTTAATCATGTGGCTTCTTGTAGCAGAATGTTGTGTTTTGTGATTACTCTGTATATTACTTTTACAATCTATTATTTTGATACAAATCTGAATGTTTTTCAGCAGGATAGTGGCTGACTAGATAAACGAAATAGAATAAGTAAAAATCTGTTTTTGTGCTCTAAGTGTGAGTTAGTAAGATTTGTTAGAATTAGTCAAAAAATCCCCTGAGATAGGGGATAGATTTATGCCTACGCGGACTTCATTCTTGTTTTGTGTAAAAAAGAAAGGCAGGGCTTTAATGTGAAAAGTTCCTGCATTGGGAGCTCTTCACATTCAAAACTACGTGCTTAGCTGGTCTTGAGTAATGTTTAGAACAACACATAAAAAAGAATCTCCAAAGTTGGAGATTCTTTTAGATTAAAGTCTACGCGGACTTCGTCCTTGTCTTACGTAAAAAAGAAAAGCAGTGCTTTCTTTTTTACTCAGGCTTCAGCCCTTCGGCTTTTTCTAGGGATGCATCATTGTTAAAGAACTTTTCACGCTGTTCTTCAAGAAACTTTTTCGCATCTGCTTCAAACACGTTCAAACGCTTTTCATTAATTAGCGTAGTCTGGTGTTTTAGCCATTCTTGCCAAGCCTGTTTAGACACGGTGTCAAACAATTCCTGACCCTTTGGCCCCGGGAATGGAGCAAAGTCTAAACCTTCCATGTCTGCCTGATACTTACGGCAAAAAACTTGTCGAGACATATCCATACTCCAAAATTATGCGTAAAGTTGTTCCAAACGCGCATGTGCACGCTCAATGGCTGCTTTCACTTGAGCAGGCGCGGTGCCACCAATGTGATTACGGGCATTCACCGAAGCTTCAAGAGTTAGGGCTTTTTCAAATACGTCTGCTTGAATCAGGTCAGAGAACTGTTGCAGTTGTTCGAGTGTCAATTCAGACAGGTCTTTAGATTCTTGTACACCGAGTGCAACCGCTTTACCTACAATCTCGTGCGCATCACGGAATGCAACGCCGTTTTTCACCAGGTAATCAGCTAGGTCAGTCGCAGTTGAGAAACCACGCAGCGCTGCTTCGCGCATTTCAGCAATGTTTGGAACCAGTGCAGGAATCATGTCAGCAAATGCCATGAGTGAACCACGAACTGTATCGATCGCATCGAACAATGGCTCTTTATCTTCCTGATTGTCTTTGTTATAGGCTAGAGGCTGGCCTTTCATTAAAGTCAGCAGGCTCATCAAATCGCCATAGACACGACCAGTTTTACCACGTACCAGTTCAGGTACATCCGGATTTTTCTTCTGCGGCATGATGGATGAACCAGTACAGAAGCGATCTGGAATGTTCACGAATTTGAACTGTGCAGACGTCCATAGAATCAGTTCTTCAGACATACGTGACAAGTGCATCATGATTAAAGATGCAGCCGCATTAAATTCAATTGCGAAATCACGATCCGATACTGCATCTAAAGAGTTTTCAGCAACGGCTTCAAAACCTAACAGTTCAGCGGTATAGGCGCGTTCAATCGGGTAAGTTGTTCCCGCAAGTGCAGCAGAACCCAGTGGCATACGGTTGACACGCTTACGGCAATCAATCAGACGCTCTGAATCACGTACCAGCATTTCAAACCAAGCCATCAAATGGTGACCAAAAGTCACTGGCTGAGCGGTTTGCAAGTGGGTAAAGCCCGGCATGATGGTGTCGGTATTTTTAGCCGCTAAGCTTAAAATACCTTTTTGTAATTTTTTCAGTAACTCCAGGATGCCATCGATTTCATCGCGCACATAAAGACGGATATCTGTTGCCACCTGGTCATTACGGCTACGGCCAGTATGTAATTTCTTACCAGTAATGCCGATACGCTGAGTCAGGCGTGACTCAATGTTCATGTGTACATCTTCTAAATCAATGCGCCATTCGAAGTTACCAGCTTCAATATCGGCTTGAATCGCTGTCAGACCTTCAATAATGTCATCGCGTTCTTGCGTGGTCAGTACGCCCACTTTTGCCAGCATGGTTGCGTGGGCAATCGAGCCTGCAATATCTTGTTTATAAAAACGTTGGTCAAATTGAACAGATGCTGTAAATTCAGCAACAAAAGCATCAGTCGCTTCAGAGAAACGACCGCCCCACATACCCGAAGTCTGGGCGTGTGATGGATTAGAGGAATTAGAAGATGTGGTCATGTCGGCTCAATCAGATTAAAAGCAGTAGAACGAAAAAGAGTATAACAAATTCAAAGCCCATTGCCGAAATCACATCTGCTCAATCTTTTACATCGATGAACGAACAAACGCAAAATTCCTATTTTTTTAGCCAGATCGGCAATTTACGCTATTTGCTGGAACTGTTTGCTGGCGGCAATATTCTCGCCATGATTCTGGCGCTTGCAGAAGCGCAATCCTGGCAGGCATTAAATGGGATACACCTGCTGCAATATATGCTGTATATCAACTGGATACTGTTATGTTTTGCAGCACTGGTTGAACTGTTCCATCAGTCCTTTCAGCGTATGGGCATTAAACTGGCGTTAACTTCCGGATTTCTGCTGTTACAGGCAATTGTATTGCTGACCACGGTGAACCTGAATATCTTGATACATTTTGGACAGAATTTTAATTTTCAAGATTTAAACCTGGTGATTGCGCTGGATCAGGTTGGACTCCATTTAAGTCTGGGAATTTTACTGGGAACCTTCTGTTTTCGTTATCTTTACTTGCGTGAACAATGGGAGCAGCAGCAGCATAGCGAGCTGAATGCTAGAATTCAGGCCATGCAGGCACGGATTCAGCCGCATTTCCTGTTTAACAGCATGAATAGTGTGATCAGCCTGATCAGTATCGATCCGGATAAAGCCGAGCACATGCTGTTGAATTTGTCACGGTTATTTCGTGCCAGTTTTCAGGAATTAAAACTGGTCAACCTGCAGGAGGAAATTGATCTGTGCCAACGCTATCTGGAGATTGAGCAGATCCGTCTAGGTGAGCGTTTGCATGTGGAATGGAAGTTAGAAAACAAAGACTTATACTCACAAGTTCAAATTCCATTATTAACTTTACAACCCTTGTTAGAAAATAGTATTTTCCATGGAGTTGAAAAAATTCTTACAAAGAGTACCATAAGCATATTGGTTGAAATATTGCAAAATCAAATTAATATCATCATAACCAACCCTTATGCACAGGATAATAAAACTTTAAAAAAGGGACATGGTATTGCAATAGAAAATGTCAGACAGCGTCTGCAAGCTTATTATGGACCCAGTGTGACTTTTCAAACCTTTGCCGGCGAAGGGATGTTTACGACGGTAGTGCGATATCAATATAAATAAAAATAAATCAAAGAAATCGCAGTTAGCTTTATCATTCATCTGATGATGTTAACTGGGTAAGGAGGAGAAATGGACATCCTGATTTGTGATGATGAGCCTTTGGCCGTCGAGCGTTTATCACGTTTGGTCTCTCAACTGGGGCATGATGTGGTGGCGACAGCAAGCCATGGCCGTCAAGCGATTGATCTGGCTCACCAATACGAACCCGATGTCATCCTATTAGATATTCAAATGCCTGAAATGAATGGACTGGCTTGTGCGCAACATTTGCGTCAACTGGATCCAATGCCGGCCATTGTCTTTTGTACGGCCTATGACCAACATGCGCTGGATGCATTTAAATCAAATGCCGAAGGCTACTTGCTTAAACCGGTGATGCAACAGGAATTGGCACAGGTTTTAGAGCACTTAACTAAACTTACCCAAGCTCAAATGAGCCAACTAAAACAAAAAGAAAATATGGACGAAATCAATATCAGCCGCCAGCAGATTGCGGCAAAGACCTATCGTGGTGTCGAATTGGTGCCAGTTGAAAATATCTATTATTTTCTGGCGGATCAGAAATATGTCACTGTGCGTCATAAAAACGGCAGTGTATTGATTGATGAAACCTTAAAGGAGTTGGAGCAGGAGTTTGGGAGCCAGTTTATCCGGATTCATCGTAATGCCTTGATCTCGGTGCATTATCTGGATGGTCTGGAAGTGGTCAGTTCAGGTCAGTATCAGGTACGTTGTCGTGAGCTGGACGACCGTTTGGCGGTCAGTCGGCGACATTTACCATTTTTACGAGATCGGATTCAAAAGCTTTAGCAGGGGATGAATGAGAGCATTCAGTTGAAACTTGTATAAATTCACTTGCATTTTCAAGTGAGCAGGTTAAGTTTAGACTATTGTTCTCATTTACTGTTATTGAAATTTATGAAGACCCTAAAAATTGCAACTCGACAAAGTCCACTTGCGCTTTGGCAAGCGGAACACATCCGTGCGCGCCTACAAGATTTGCACGCTGGTTTGCAGGTCGAGTTAGTCACTTTTGTTACACAGGGCGATAAAATTCTAGATACACCACTGGCTAAAATTGGTGGAAAAGGACTATTTGTAAAAGAATTAGAAGCCGCTTTACTGGATGGTCGTGCAGATCTGGCTGTGCATTCCATGAAAGATGTCCCGATGGCCTTGCCTGAAGGTCTGAGTCTGGCAGTAATCTGCGAACGTGAAGACCCATTAGATGCCTTTGTGTCGAATACCTACACTAGTTTTGAAGAATTGCCACAAGGTGCCAAAGTCGGAACCTCAAGTTTACGTCGTAAAACCCAGATTTTAAAACAGCGTCCGGATCTGGACATTATCGATTTACGCGGTAATGTCGGCACACGCTTGTCCAAACTGGATGCTGGTCAGTATGATGCGATTATTCTGGCCAGTGCCGGTTTAAAACGTTTAGGTCTGGCAGAACGTATTCGTCATACTCTGACGCCTGAAGTCAGTCTGCCGGCCGTGGGACAAGGTGCATTGGGCTTAGAATGCCGTACTCATGATCAGACGGTGCTGGACTTGATTCAGCCACTCCTGCATGCAGATACAGATGCTTGCGTACGTGCCGAACGTGCCTTTAATGCCTATCTGGAAGGCGGTTGTCAGGTGCCGATTGCCGGTTATGCCACGCTCAAAGAGGGTGTGATTTCAATCGAAGGTCGTGTAGGCAGTATCGATGGAGCAGTTTTGCTCCGGGCACAGCAGACTGGAAAAACGGCAGATGCAGAGCAATTGGGTGTGAAGCTGGCAAAAGACTTGCTTGATCAAGGTGCTGGCGAGTTGCTGAAAGCACTCTATTCACACTGATGTTATTGATTAATACCCGCCCCAGTGATCGTGCTGCAGGTTTGACCCAGCAGTTACAGGCAGCGCAAGTGTCTGTTTTAGAATTGCCTTTGCTCGAACTGCATGCCATGCCTTATTCCGATGAGCTGTCGAGTTTGTATCAGCAGCTGGAGCAGGCACAGATTATTGTGGTGGTTAGCCCGACGGCCGCTCAGATTGGCATGCAATATTTACAACAGGCGGGTATTAAGCTCTCGGCCTTGGCGCAGGTGCATTGGGTGGCAGTGGGCAAAGCCACTGAACAGGCATTGGCGAGCTACGGCATTCATAGTCATGTGCCTGAGGTCGAAACCTCGGAAGGCATGCTGCAATTGCCTGTGTTGAAGCAACTGGCTTCTGGCTCAGGTGTAGCCTTCTGGCGCGGAGAAGGCGGTCGTCAATTTATGATGGATCATTTACGTGCCAGCAATATTAAAGTTTTAAACTTTATTTTGTACCGGCGGCAATGTCCTGAAACGACGGCAACGATTTTGGCAGAGAACTTGTCGCTGCTTAAGAGGCAGCAGCGTTTTGCAGTTCTGATCACTAGTGAGGCAAGCTGGTTAAACTGGCTGGCAATTATGCAGGATAGTGCAGAGTTCATACAGCAAGCCTGTTATTTGGTTTTGGGGCCACGTTTGGCCACTATTCTTGGGGAATATCAACAGCAGCATCAGGCAAGTTTTCAATTCGTACAAGTCGATGATTTAGAGGCAAATACGATCTTGCAGAAAATGAGGCTGATATTAGGGAACGCATGAAGAAACTATTCATTGTAGTGTTCATCTTGAGTATGGCGTGGCTCATCAAGCTTAGCTATGACTTTCATGTTCTGAATACAGCACAGACTGAATTCAATCAAAGCATCAATCAGTTACAGCAGCAAAATGCCAATCTCAATGATCAGTTCGTGGCTTTAAAACGCCAGATTTCTGCTCAGCAGGAAAGTGCTAGGGCTACTTCAGCAAAAGCGCCAGTAAGTGAAGCGGTAGCTAATGAAACACAGAATGATATTGCCTTAGTACAGCAACATCTGGATCTGATCGAATTTGCACTGCAACAGCAACAATACGCCACTGCGATTGAGAAATTAAATCAGTTATCCAATGAGCTGGATGATTATATTTTAGCGCCTGCCTTGGTCAGTAGTTTGCAGCAAGTAATTGCAAAAGATCAGGACATGCTGAAAAAATTCGTGAACAGCCGATTAGTGCAGCAAAATAAAGTAAAAGAAGTTTTGGTGCAGATGGATACTGAAATTGAAAAAGAAATTCGGACACCATATCGTCAGCGTCCAGAAACTCAACGCTCTTTCTGGCAGCGCTGGGTTCAGATTGAATCCGCAGATCAGCCAAGCATAGTCTTGATGCAACGGCATCTGGTACTGAAAGAGGCCCAATTGCGCTTGCTCATCGCACAAAATACCTTGCAAAAAGACCAATCCGTCGCTTTTCAGCAAGCACTGAATGCCGTGATTGAAGTCTTGGAGCAATTGCCGGATGCACAGAGCCAAAAATGGATTCAGCAATTGAATCAAATTAAGGCCACCCCGATTACTCCGATTCCATTATTAAACACACGCACCCTAGTGGGCTAATTGCTTATGAAACAGATTCTGCTGGCCTATTTATTTGTCTGCTTACTTGGCATTGCGGTGCTGAGTATCCTGAGTTATGGACATGGGGCTGGCTATGTCTATCTGTATTGGCGCGAGTGGCAGTTACAAACCACCCTCTGGTTTTTGGCCGCATCCTTGGTCAGTGTAAGTTTTTTGATGCATTGCATCTGGTATGCGATCAAGCAGTATCGCAGCCGTGAACAGCGTAAAACTGAAACAGTCTTTAGTTTTTCCCGCTTGCACCCTTATGAACAATTGGCAGTCATCTGGTTATTAAACGCTGCTCAGGATCAGCGGGATTTTATTCAGCAGTCTTTCACCAAGTCGGGTTTACTCAAGCATATTATTGATGCACGTTTATCTTGGGGACAACAGCAATATACCCATGCATTAACTGCTTTAAACCAATCCAATCCCATGGCATTTGAATTGGCAGAATTGCAACGGATTGAAATTTATTTATCACAACAGCAAGGTGAACAAGCACTTACCCATTTGGAGTTTTTAAATCAGCATGAATTATCACCTTGGTTAATGCAGGTTAAAACAGCCTATGAGCAGCGCCTTGTTGCATTATGGGGAGTATTTGCCATGCAGTTTCCCTGGTTATATTTACGCTCGACTCAATATGGGCATTTAGACCAAGAAGTAAAAAAATCATGGCTGGAACAATTATTACTGGCCTATGACCAAGCCACACAGGACGATTTATTTTATTTACAGCAACGTTATTTAGATTTAAAACCTCAGATATTTGATCGTGACTATTCGGTCAAATTATTATGGTTGAAATTATTATTTAGAATGCCAGAAATGAGTGCCGAGCATGAAGTGCTTGCGATTCATTTAATGGAACAGCAATTTAATCAGGATGTCTTTTATTTGTGGTTCCAGCAACAGTTATTGCGGCAAAATCCAGATTATGATGCGATTGCACAACAGATTTCGCACTGGGAAGCCAAATATCCGGCATTACCGATTTTAAGCTTTGCGAAATGGCATGTGTTGCAAGCTACAGGCTATACAGATCAAGCTCAGCAATTGCTCGACTTATATCCGGATGATATCCGGATGAGTTATTTAAGAATTAAAGCTGCCTTACAAGATCGGGAGGACTTGCTACAGCAGTTAAATGCAGTATTTGAATCGAATGTAAACTTTATAGAAATTAAGACTTGAGAATAATGATGTCAGAATTAAAACAATATCCAGTTATTTATGAACAAACAGTTGCATGGGGCGATATGGATGCCTTTGGACATGTCAATAATGCCATGTATTACCGTTATGTCGAAAGTGCACGTCTAGCTTATTTAACCCAATTAGAAATTCTCACTGAATCGGTATCTACCGTAGTGGCATCCAATCAGTGCCGTTATTTAAAACCCGTGGTTTTTCCTGATCATTTAAAAGTGGCAGCACGTATTGAAGAAATTCGAAATAGTGCAGTTAGAATGCAATATCTATTATGGAGTGAAAAACAGCAAAGTATTGTTGCTACTTCAGAAGCAGTGATTGTCTGTGTCGATAAAAAGACCATGCAGAAAACAGAAATTCCGGAACATATTCGCGAAAAAATCAAAGCACTTGAATTAAGCGTTCAACATGAAATTTAAAAATGAATGAAGCATTTTATTTTGTAATTTTTTTTAAACTTTATTGTTATTGCTTTAAGGTTTTATATTGAATGTTTTATTTAATATAAATATGATGGGTCTATTATTTAATAAAATGAATAATATTATTTTTCGGAGAGCATTATGCCAGATATTACGCATTTATCAGTAGAAGAGTTAAAACGTTTACAAGCAGAAGCAGAATCGCTGATTGCTTCAAAAAAAGATCAAGAAATTGAAGACGCTTATCAGCAAATCTTGGCAGTTGCTGAGAAAGTGGGTATGACGGTTGAACAGTTACTTGAATTTGGTGCATCTAAGCGTAAGAAATCGTCACGTAAGTCGGTTGAACCGCGTTACCGTAGCAAAAGCAATCCGGACGATACCTGGACTGGCCGTGGTAAACAGCCGCGCTGGTTGGTGGCTGAATTGGAAAAAGGCGCAAAGCTGGACGATTTCCTGATCTAAGCCTTCATTTGATCTGGTCATTAGGCTGTCATACAGACAGTCTATGATCATTAAACCAAGCATACCTGCTTGGTTTTTTTATATCTATGAATTGGCGTTGGCAGAAAAGTGTGCATAATGTGTGGGTATAAGGGGAAAATTATAAATGGGGGATTTGGACTTGAGCGATTGGTCGTGGTGGGGATGAGCAGTAAACCGAAAACTTTAAGATGGTTGATCCTTGCTCTTGTTGCATTTTTTATTTTTGTCGTATTACAAGTGCCAGCAGCCTGGTTAATTTCAAAATTTTATAAAAATAACCAGACGTTGCATAATGTAAACGGAAATATCTGGCAGGGAAGTGCGGACTGGAAAAAAGGCAATCTTCGGGGCAGTCTGAACTGGAAAGTACGGCCGCTGGATTTGCTGTTGCTGCGAGTTGGAGCACATATGGATTTGCATAGTGGCAATACCCAGCTTTCCGGGATCATGGCCTATGGTCTGAATAAATCTTTAATTGTCAAAAATCTTGAAGGGCAGGTCGCGCCTGAAACCTTAAAAAAAGTTGCAGACTGGCAATGGCCGAGTACTGCGATTCAGTTTAAAGATCTGGATTTTAAATATAAAAAAGATCAGGGCTTTAGTCAGGTGGCCGGGCAAATGCAATGGGTGGGTGGTGAGCTGATTTATACCTTTGCCCAGCGTCAGGAACGCATGAATGTACCCGCCATGACTGGACAACTCGCAGATGAAAGCGGACAGCTGTTAATTGGTGTTCGGGATAGTCGCGATCAACGTATGCTGAATATCAAGCTTGATCCGAGTCTGATGCTGGATATCCAGCTCACCCAACGCTTTTTAATGAATGCGCCTTCCTATGAAGGTAAAGCCGGATTAGATACCTATGTGATCAGTACCCGCCAACCCTTAATGGGAGGCTTGAATTGATGACAGTTTCTCTGAATGATTTAAAAAATATTGAACTGAAACAGCTCAATCGTGCTGCACCTGTGGTTTTGTTACTGCTCATCCTGTATCTATGCTGGAAGCTGGCGGCTTTGTTCTGGTTGCTGATAGCTCCACCCCAGGCCATGCAGCTGGATCGGGTTGAACTGGGTTCGCAACAGCCGCAAATTCCGAATATCGGTGCATTTTCGCTGTTTCAGGAAGTTGGGCAGTCTGCGGGTGTGGTTGAAACCGCCAATATCATTTTACAAGGGGTGATGGTCGCCAGTCCAAGTTATAACTCTTCTGCGGTACTGAAAATCAATGATCAGGTCGATCGTTACCGTGTCGGGGAAATGTTGGCCAATAGCGGTTTTGAGTTGGCTGAAGTGCATTGGGATCGGGTTATTTTGCGTCGATCCACAGGTGCTACTCAGGAAATCTTATTCAAAGGTCTGGAAAATGGCTTGAATCAGCCGATTGTGCCGGAAACATCAGCATCTTCAAGTTCAATGCCTGCTATGCCTTCTAATAGTGGTATGCCTGAGCAGCCTTCGCCACAGAATGAAATTGGTCGGGCCATCCAGCAGATGCAGGAAAACAAAGACCAGTATTTACAGAATATGGGGGTGAGTGCAGCAGATGGTAGTTATGAAGTGACTTCACGGACGCCGGCTGCACTGCGTAATCGCCTGGGTTTAAGACCGGGCGACCGGATTTTGTCTTTAAATGGCCAGACGCTGAGCCAGGGACAGACCGAAGCACAATTACTGGAACAGGCCCGACGTGAAGGTCAGGTCAAACTCGAAATAAAACGTGGTGATCAGGTGATGACCATACAACAAGATTTGAAGTGATGTGTCATCACGCATAGGGTTAGGAAACACGAAAGTTTATGGCTTTATTTAATAATAATCGATCAGCATGGGCATTCTGTGTGGCCGCACCGTTAATGGCTATGGTCAGTACGGCGAGTTATGCACAAACCTGGAAAATCAACCTTCGAGATGCTGACTTAACTGCATTCATTAATGAAGTGGCCGATATTACCGGCAAAAACTTCGCAGTCGATCCGCGGGTACGTGGCAACGTGACGGTCATCTCCAATAAAGCCCTGAATAAAAATGAAGTCTATGACCTGTTTTTAGGCGTACTGAATGTCAATGGTGTGGTGGCGATTCCTTCGGGTAACACCATCAAGCTGGTTCCGGACAGCAATGTCAAAAGCTCAGGCATTCCCTATGATGCCAGAAGCCGTGCCAGTGGTGACCAGATTGTGACCCGAGTGTTGTGGCTGGAAAATACCAATCCGAATGACT
The DNA here is from genome assembly GCF_053543775.1 of Acinetobacter endophylla. Lineage (NCBI taxonomy): Bacteria > Pseudomonadati > Pseudomonadota > Gammaproteobacteria > Moraxellales > Moraxellaceae > Acinetobacter > Acinetobacter endophylla. Next base: position 40,252 of record NZ_JBLVOM010000312.1, read on the forward strand.
TGATTCCTGCATTACGTCCTTTAATGCCGCAGTTTGCCCATTTGGCGGCGGTGCCGGGTACGAATGCCTTAATTGTGTCGGATCGTGCCAGCAATATTTACCAGCTGGAAACCATTATTCGTAATCTGGATGGCACCGGTCAAAATGATATTGAAGCGGTCAGTTTACAATCCAGTCAGGCCGAAGAAATGATTGGACTGATCGAGTCCATGACTGCCACCGGTGGAGCTAAAGATGTCCGCGGTTCACGGGTGCGGGTGATTGCAGATACTCGTACCAACCGGATCATCATCAAAGGTGATCCCACGACGCGCAAACGGGTGCGTCAAGTGATCGAAACTCTGGATGTGCCGGCTGCGGATCGTTTGGGCGGTTTAAAAGTTTTTCGTCTGAAATATGCCAGTGCCAAAAATCTTGCGGAAATCTTGCAGGGGCTGGTGAGCGGGCAGGCGGTGAACAGTAGTAATTCAAATTCAGGTAGCACAACCTCGACCTCGTCTTCACTCAGTTCCAGCAGCAATTTAAATAACAACAATACCAGTACGGGTTCGAGTAGCAACACCTCTTCAGGCATTCAGCTGAATACCGGCATGAATAATGAGCAGGGCGGAATTACCAGTTTTAATGGTAATGGCGTCAGTATTATTGCCGATACCACGCAAAATTCTCTGGTGGTGAAAGCGGATCCACAACTGATGCGAGAAATTGAATCAGCAATTGACCAGCTGGATATCCGTCGTCAACAGGTGCTGATCGAAGCCGCGATTATTGAAGTGGAAGGAACCGATGCGGATCAACTCGGTGTGCAATGGGCCTTGGGTGATATCAGCAGTGGGATTGGGCTGGTGAACTTCGATAATTTTGGGACTAGTCTGAAAAATATTGCGGCCGGTTATCTCACCGGTGGTGGTGCAGGTGCTGCAAGTGCCGTGGGCGCGGGCAGTTCACTGGTACTCGGTGATTATCGTGAAGGCAGTGATGGTTCCCGTCGTCTGTATGGTGCGATGATTCAGGCACTCAAAGAAACCACTAAATCCAACCTGTTGTCTACGCCGTCGATTGTGACCATGGATAATGAAGAAGCTTATATTGTGGTGGGTGAAAACGTACCTTTTGTGACAGGCTCAGTGTCTACAGGTGCTGCTGGAGTTGCTAATCCCTATACCACCATTGAACGCAAGGATGTCGGGGTCACTTTAAAGGTGGTCCCGCATATTGGCGAAGATGGTACGGTACGCCTGGAAGTGGAACAGGAAGTTTCTGATGTCAAGGCCAGTAAAGGGCAGGCACAGGATCTGGTCACCAGCAAGCGAGCGATCAAAACCTCAATTCTGGCCGAACATGGACAAACCATTGTCCTTGGTGGTTTGATCTCAGATAACACCAGTTATGGGCGTCAGGCTGTACCTGGTCTGGGTGCGATTCCAGGCTTGGGACGTTTATTCCGTTCAGAAGGTAAGTCCAATCAGAAGCGTAACCTGCTGATTTTTATCCATCCAACCATTGTAGGCGATAAAAATGCAGTGCGTAAACTGACCCAACAACGCTATAGTCAGCTATATAGTCTGCAACTCGCACTCGATTCGGACGGGAACTTTGCCAAGCTGCCAGAAAGTGTTGAAGATGTGTATCAACAGCGAATTCCAGTATCCAGAACGCCATTGCAAAACTCGACTTATCAAACTGTGCCGACCGCACCCGTTCAGGCGCAGCCAGCCAATGTAGTTGTTACGCCGGTAGCGATAGAACCAGTGATTCAGCGACAAGTGGTAGAACCCGTCCAACAGGTAGAAAAAAGTAAAAATACCGTTACAACAACCACACTTAGACCCAAAAGCTAAGTCATTCGCATTTGCAGACAGCATGTTATGATAATGTCAAAGAGAACAGAGAAGTAACTTTCATGACTTGGAAAATACACGCGATTACAGGCGACTTAACAGGACAGGAAATTAGCATTGACCGTGACATGCTGGTGGGGCGTCATCAGGCGGCAGATATCGTGTTACAGGCTGCGGAAATCTCCCGTAAACATGCGGCATTTTTACTAAAGGATGATGCGCTCTGGGTGCAGGATTTGGGTTCATCGAATGGCACTTTCGTCAATGATGTGCAGATTGCGCAAGAAACCTTATTAAAGCAGGATGACATTGTTCAGTTTGCCAGCTTGAAATTTTCAGTAATGGCGCCTGCGGCTGCAGTAGAGGTTCCAGCAGAAATTGAAGCAACGGCAGAAAAAGTCGTGGAACAGGTCGAAGTCGCTGAGCCTACACCTGCACAGCAAATGAATGATCAGGGAATGCCGGAACTGAAACATCGTGATGCTACGGTACAATTAACCCGTGATGGCATGCCAACCAATGTCGGTATTCCAAAACCGGCACCTATTCCGGAAGGCGTGGACATTAATGCGGTAAAACCAGAGCCTACCCCAATTCCGGTTGAGCAGCCTGTATCACGTGTAGAACAGGAAAAAGAAACCCAGAAAAATGTATCTGTAGGTTTGATTTCAGTGATTGTGCTGATTATTTTGGCAATTATGGCTTGGTTGTTGTTCAAATAAGCTGATGATTGGTTACAATCAAGGCATGCATAGCGCATGCCTTTTTTGTGGCTGCGCACATTATAAAAGAGGGTCGGGATGTCTATTGCACAATTAGAAAAGCGTGAACTGATCTTGTTTGATCTGGATGGTACCTTGGTGGATTCAGCACATGATCTGTATCGCGCCATGAATATGAGCCTGAATGTGCTGCAATTGCCTCTGGTAACTGAAGAGCAGGTACGGACCTGGATAGGTAAGGGCACGTCGATATTCTGTGAAAGTGTACTCCAGCATCTGGTGGGTGAAGTCACACCGGCACAGCATCAGGAACTCTTAACGACTTTTCTGGATATCTATAATGTCGATCCCTGCGTCGATACCGTTCCTTTTCCGGGAATCCTGAAATTTCTGGACTGGGCTAAAGCCCAAGGTAAAACCCTGATTTGTGTGACCAATAAGCCTGAACTTCCTGCCCGCAGTATCTTAGATACCTTGGATATGGCTCATTATTTTGCCGATACCATTGGTGGTGACCGTTTTACTGAACGTAAACCGCACCCACGCCAGTTGCTGCACTGTGTTGAACATTATGGCGTAAGTAAAGAACAGGTTTTGCTTATTGGAGATTCTTCCAATGATGTCGAAGCTGCGCGCCGCGCCGGGATTGATTGTGTTGTAGTCAGCTATGGCTATAATCATGGTGAAAATATTGCAGATTGTCAGCCACAGCAGATTGTGGATGATCTTAGAGAATTACTTGCCTAATACGCGTACTAAGGAAAGAAAATGAATAGTTGTAAGGTTTTTCGATGGCGTCGCTCAGTTCAATTCTATTTACATACTGAGTAACCCTAATTTAAAGAGAAAAACCGCATGACCACTCAAGCACAATTCCAGCAACTTGCTGCGCAAGGCTATAACCTCATTCCTGTTTATCGTCAGCGTCTGGCAGATACCGATACACCACTTTCTATTTTTGCTCGGCTTAAACAGCATCAGCAGGCTTATTTATTCGAGTCTGTAGAAGGTGGTGAGAACTGGGCACGCTATTCGATTATTGGACTAGGTGAATCCACGGTATTTTCCTGCAATGCAGGCGAGTTGACGGTACAGCACGCAGATGATTCGATTGAAAAGCAGCACTGTGCGGACCCATTTCAATATATTCGCGACTTTCAGGCGCAATTTAAGGTGCCAACCCAGGCAGAATTACCGGACCTACCGAGTTTTACTGGTGGATTAGTCGGTTACTTTGGTTATGACGCGGTGCGTTATATCGAACCGAAATTAAAAAATGTGCCGGAAGCGGATCCGGTCGGCTTGCCAGATATCTGGATGATGCTCTCTAAAACAGTGATTGTCTTTGATAACCTGAAAGATACCTTGTTCTTAATTGTACATGCGGATGCCACTGCCCCGGGTTCTTATGAAAAAGCACATGAACAATTAAATGAATTGGAAAATATTCTGGCCACGCCCATCAGCCTTAAAGCTGAAAAACATACGCCGCCACATTTTGAGTCCCTCACCGGACATGACAACTTCATTGCTTCGGTGGAAAAGGTCAAAGAGTATATTCGTGCTGGAGATGTAATGCAGGTCGTACCCGGGCACCGGATGGTGTCTGACTTCGACGGTGACCCGCTACAGGTGTATCGTGCGCTGCGTCATCTCAATCCATCGCCGTATTTGTTCCTGGTGCAAGGGCAGACCTTGGAAAATAACACGCCATTCCATATTGTCGGTTCCTCTCCTGAAATTCTGTCCCGTCTGGAAAATGGTATTGCCACAGTTCGTCCATTAGCGGGAACCCGTCCACGTGGCAAAACCAAAGAAGAAGATCTGGCACTTGAGCAGGACTTACTCTCTGACGAAAAAGAAATTGCTGAACATGTCATGCTGATTGATCTGGGACGTAATGATGTGGGACGCATTGCAAAAATTGGCAAAGTGCAGGTAACTGATCAAATGGTGATCGAACGTTATTCACATGTGATGCATATTGTCTCCAATGTGCAGGGTGAAGTACGTGATGATGTCGATGCTCTGGACGTTTTTAAGGCAACTTTCCCCGCAGGCACACTTTCAGGCGCGCCAAAAATCCGTGCCATGGAAATTATTGATGAAGTTGAGCCGGTAAAACGTGGAATTTTCGGTGGCGCTGTTGGTTATTTAGGCTGGCATGGCGAAATGGACATGTCGATTGCGATTCGTACCTGTGTCATTCGCGAAAATAAGGTCTATGTTCAGGCTGGAGCAGGGTTAGTTGCCGACTCAAATCCTGAATCTGAGTGGAATGAAACCCAAATAAAAGCTCGCGCAGTGATCAAAGCGGTTGAATTATCATCAAATGGTTTGATTTTATGAGTTTTTGAGGTTTTTTTTGAAAAAAACACTTGCAAGGATTCTGAGTTTTGCTAAACTGCACACCGTTCCGATACGAAACGTACGAAACACTAAGAAACGCCGGCATAGCTCAGTTGGTAGAGCAACTGACTTGTAATCAGTAGGTCCACAGTTCGAATCCGTGTGCCGGCACCATCTTAGAGGTTTGGTAGTGTGAAGTAATGAACAGCACTGATGTAAGTGTAAAAAATGGTGAGGTTCCCGAGCGGTCAAAGGGGGCGGACTGTAACTCCGCTACGAAAGTTTCGAAGGTTCGAATCCTTCCCTCACCACCAATTTTAAGACTTCAATAAGTGGTTTGTACCAACATCGTGCGGGAGTAGCTCAGTTGGTAGAGCGGTAGCCTTCCAAGCTACATGTCGCGAGTTCGACCCTCGTCTCCCGCTCCATTGAAGTACTAATATTTGCTCTTATAGCTCAGTGGTAGAGCACTCCCTTGGTAAGGGAGAGGTCTCGAGTTCAAATCTCGATAAGAGCTCCAGATTACAGTTTAGCAACTCTGTTGCAAAGAAATTCCAAAAGCAGGCTATTTAGTCTGCTTTTCAAGTATTTGGTGTTCGGTTTTTTTAAACGATATGTCGGAGCTGGGTTTTACTCAGAATTGTGTTCGACGTAAACGAGGAAGATTAACATGGCTAAGGCTAAGTTTGAACGTAATAAGCCACACGTTAACGTGGGCACAATTGGTCACGTTGACCATGGTAAAACAACTTTAACAGCTGCAATTGCAACTGTATGTGCGAAGAAATTCGGTGGCGAAGCGAAAGACTACGCTGCAATCGACTCTGCACCAGAAGAAAAAGCACGTGGTATTACAATTAATACTTCACACGTAGAATACGATTCTCCAACTCGTCACTACGCACACGTAGACTGCCCGGGCCACGCCGATTATGTTAAAAACATGATTACTGGTGCTGCTCAGATGGACGGTGCGATCCTTGTATGTGCTGCGACTGATGGTCCTATGCCACAGACTCGTGAACACATCCTGCTTTCTCGTCAGGTAGGTGTACCTTATATCGTTGTATTCTTGAACAAATGCGACCTTGTAGACGACGAAGAGCTTCTTGAGCTAGTTGAAATGGAAGTTCGTGAACTTCTTTCTACTTACGACTTCCCGGGTGATGACACTCCAGTAATTCGTGGTTCTGCTCTTCTTGCGCTTAACGGTGATGACAGCCAATACGGCGAGCCAGCTGTAGTTGCGCTTGTTGAAGCACTTGACTCTTACATTCCAGAGCCAGAGCGTGCAATTGACCTTCCATTCCTTATGCCAATTGAAGACGTATTCTCAATCTCTGGTCGTGGTACAGTAGTAACTGGCCGTGTAGAGACTGGTATCGTTAAAGTAGGTGAGTCTGTAGAAATCGTTGGTATCCGTGATACTCAAACTACTACAGTAACTGGCGTAGAAATGTTCCGTAAACTTCTTGACGAAGGTCGTGCGGGCGAGAACTGTGGTGTTCTTCTTCGTGGTACTAAGCGTGAAGACGTACAACGTGGTCAAGTATTGACTAAACCAGGTGCGATCAAGCCACACACTAAATTCGATGCAGAAGTATACGTACTTTCTAAAGAAGAGGGTGGTCGTCACACTCCATTCCTTAACGGTTACCGTCCACAGTTCTACTTCCGTACTACGGACGTAACTGGTGCGATCGCGCTTAAAGAAGGCGTGGAAATGGTTATGCCTGGTGACAACGTTGAGATGTCAGTAGAGCTAATCCACCCGATCGCAATGGACCCAGGTCTACGTTTTGCGATCCGTGAAGGTGGTCGTACAGTTGGTGCTGGTGTAGTTGCTAAAGTAACTGCATAATCGCTGATTGTGTAAGAAAAGCGCCTCTTTGAGGCGCTTTTTTTTGATCTAAACTTTTATAAAACTAAAAATAAATTGTCTGACAATGATTTTAAAAGCTGTCCTTATCTGATATCGGCTTGACCTAAACTGCACTTATGTAAAAAAAATTACCACGTAATATACAGATAAGAATATGAATATTAAATTTTCGGGCCTGGATTGGCCTGATGGGAGTGGTCACATGAATGCGAAAGTAAATATTACCAATCGTGCCGGTGCTAGTTTTCCAGTTCGTCGCATGAACTTTGATTTTGATGCTGTACCGGAATATTGGATGAATGGTTCAGCAGGTCTCACTCATTTTATGACGGCATTATCTGCGCTATTTCCAGCGGGAGAAAAGTTTTTTATAGATTCAGTCCGTGCGGTGCGTAAACATCCTGCAATTGCCAATAATGAAGCATTACAAAAAGAAATTTCCGCTTTTATTGGTCAGGAAGCCATGCATACTCACGAGCATATCGGCTTTAATGCATCTGCGCAAAAACATGGGCATGATGTCGAGACGCTTGATCATTATACCGATAAAGTCATTCAAACGACACGTAAAGTCATGGCTAAACTGGGTAAGCCTGTGGGAATTACCCAAGAAATGGTAGATTTGACTGCAACCACGGCACTTGAGCATTTCACTGCAACCATTGCCTCACAGCTTTTGACCAATAGCCACATTCAGGAATTGATGACAGATGAAACCATGAAAACCATGTGGTTATGGCATGCCATCGAGGAAAATGAACATAAAGCAGTCGCTTATGATGTCTTTGAGGGGGTTTTTGGCAAAGGCCTAAAAGCCTATGCACTGCGTACGTCTTCCTTGGTCATCGCAATGGCAACCTTATTTGTGGTGCAAAGCTATTTCCTTGCCCGTTTGCTTAAACAGGATCAGCAGTTTAATCTTGAGTCCTTAAAAGCCATTTATACCTATGCCTATAGTCCTTCTAAAGGTGTCATTACGGGTATGGCGAAAGAAATGCTGATGTATTTTAAACCGGGATTCCATCCGAATGATCATCATACAGATCAGTTGTTGGCGACTTGGAAAGCCAAATTGGGTCTGTGACAGAACTGAAGATCAAAGAGCGATTAAAATCGCTCTTTTTTTTGCTCGATTTTTTGGATGAAGTTTCTATAATGCGAAGGTTGATTCTATATAAGATGAACGAAGATGATTCGTTTAATGCAAGCAGCGGATGTAGAAGCCGTGGCAAAGATTGAAAGGTCGGTTCAATCACATCCCTGGACTTTAAAACAGTTCGAAGATGCTGTAACAGCTTATCAAAGTACCGTGATTGAAATAAAAGGGCAGGTGGTCGGATTTTGTATTTTACAACCGGTGCTGGATGAAGCCAATTTATTGCTCATGGCAATTGATCCGGCACAGCAAGGCAAGGGCTTGGGCTATCAGTTGCTGGAGGCTTCAGTGGCCATGCTAAAAAATAATCCGGTGCAGATTTTCCTGGAAGTGCGCGAGAGTAATCTGGCTGCGATCAAGCTATATGAAAAATCAGGATTTCATCAGATTGATCTGCGTAAGAACTATTATCCAAATGCCAACGGAAGCCGTGAACATGCCATCATTATGGTGAAAGCATGTACGGATGATTTTGCCAGTCTGTTTAAATCATAAAAGCTGACGACCTTATTTAATAATCTGGTGATTCCATCCGCTGGGTAAGGTCGTCATTAATGAGTTTCCCAAGTGCTGAATCTCCGTGGCACTCAGGGCATGATTTAAACGTCGCCATTGTCCATCGATCAAGAGTTCCAGTGGCAGATACTGAGATTTGTAATTCATCTTGCTAGAATGCGGTACCCAATAACCCAGATAGATAAATTGCAAGCCCAGCTTTTGTGCATGTTCAATCTGTTTCAAGATCGCAAAAGCACCGAGTGAGCGGCGATTTTCATCCGGATCAAAGAAGGTATAGACGGCAGAGATGCCATCATCCAGCAGATCGCAGGTTGAAACACTGATTAGACGCTCACCTTGCCATAACTCTAGAAAGAAGCTGTCGGTACAGCTTTGTAATAAAAATTTTTCGAACTGATCCCGAGTGGGTGGGAACATATCGCCATCTGCGTGGCGTTCATTGATATAGCGTTCATACAGCGCATAATGCAGGTCACCGGCGTGCTCTGGACTGGTAATTTTCATCACCAGATCCTGATTCCGTTTCCCGGCTTTTTTTTGTGAACTGTTCATGCGGAATTCAGCAACGGGTACACGCGAAGACAGACATTGACGACACAGATGACATTCGGGGCGATAGACGAAATCACCACTGCGGCGGAAACCGGTACGTGACAGTTCCGATAAAGTTACTACATCAATACGATGTGCAGGATCCAGAAAAACCATGCGCGCTGACTTGTTGGGCAAATAGCTACAATCATGCGGCGGCGTAATATAGTACTGTAAATCGTTCAGTAGGGCCTTTGGCTGATAAGAGTTCATAACAACTACCCTCTGTTATTTTCATTCACTTAAGCGCGCGTTTTGCGCTATTGTTTTACTTGAAAATACACCTTCCTGATACTTTTTCCAATCGATAGCAGGCTTTTTTACAATATCTTGTAAAGAATTAAGATAGGCTTGGCGAGAAAGTGTGCATGCACCCAGGCTTAACAGGTGATTGTTGACCAGTTGGCAGTCGATCCAGGGCAGCTGATTTTCCTGTCCAATCAGCATTAAAGTGTAGAAAGCCATTTTAGAAACATCGGTTTGCGTACTAAACATGGATTCACCAAAACAGCCTTGACCAATGGTCACACCATAAAGTCCACCGACGACGCGATCTTCATCCCAGACCTCAATGCTATAGCCATATCCTGCGTCGAACATGTCGCAATAGCCTGCGATAATATCTTCACTGATCCAGGTGTCGTCTGCATAAGCACGAGGCAATGAACAGGAACGAATCACTCTTTCAAAAGCATGATTGACCGTAATTTTATAATCCTGCTTTTTCATATTACGTAGCAGGGATTTGCTTGGATGATAATCTTCGGGGCGAATAATGCAGCGTGGTTCCGGACTCCACCAGCAAATCGGATCACCTTCTGAAAACCAGGGAAATAATCCATGCGTATAAGCTTCAAAAAGTGTGGAAGGGGAGAGGTCTGCACCAATACAAATCAGTCCTTCACCTTCAGGATCAATCTCGATCGGATTGGGAAAAATGAATTCTGAGGGAGGAAGTAAAGACATGGCAGACCCGACATAAATCTATAGATAAATCATCATCTCATTCTAGCAATAAAAAAGCCGTCCATAATGGACGGCTTTTTTATTCTTGCTGCTTAGTCTAGTTTGCCCATCGCATCAAGATATTTTTCTGCATCAAGCGCAGCCATACAGCCTGAACCGGCAGAAGTAATGGCCTGACGGTAAATGCTGTCCGCAATATCACCGGCTGCAAATACACCTGGTACCGAAGTTTGGGTTGCATTACCTGCAGTACCGCTTTGTACCTGGATATAACCGTCACGAAGCTCTAACTGACCTTCAAACATGGTGCTATTTGGCTTGTGACCAATCGCCACAAACATACCCGTCACATCGACGTTTTGAGTAGAGTCATCTTGAGTTGATTTAAGACGAACCGAGGTCACGCCAGATTGCGCATCACCTAATACTTCATCGACTTGATGGTTCCAGATAATGCTGATCTTGCCTTCTTTTTCTTTGGCAAATAAATGATCTTGCAAGATTTTTTCAGAACGTAATGAATCACGACGGTGAACCAGAGTCACGTGAGACGCAATATTGGATAAGTACAACGCTTCTTCAACAGCGGTATTACCACCACCTACAACCATGACTTTCTGGTTTTTATAGAAGAAACCATCACAAGTCGCGCAAGCACTGACACCTTGACCCATATAGGCTGCTTCAGATTCCAGACCGAGGTATTGGGCAGTTGCACCGGTACAGATGATCAGGGCATCACAGGTGAACTCTTCCATATCGCCTTTTAATACGAACGGGCGCTGGCTAAGATCCACTTCATTGATATGGTCATACACGATTTCAGTGCCAAAACGCTCTGCATGTGCCTGCATACGTTCCATCAATGCTGGACCAGTCAAACCTTCGGGATCACCCGGCCAGTTATCGACGTCAGTCGTCGTGGTCAGCTGACCGCCCAGTTGCAAGCCTGCAATCAGGGTAGGTTTCAAGTTTGCACGCGCTGCATATACTGCTGCGCTATAGCCTGCAGGGCCAGAACCTAAAATAATCAGTCGTGAGTGACGTGCGCTCATCAGCTGTATCCTTTTTTATTTAGAAATTTATTGAATTATACGTGAAACTGTATAACAGTGGTGTGAGATTAAAGTCGATATTATTGATCATTGAAATCGATTTGGGCTATATAGCATAAGTAACATTGTGCTTGCACAATAGTGCATCTTTTTTCACAGAACAGGTGCATAATATGTATTTTATTGCGTCGCTTTTTTCAAGCATTGAAGCAAAAGAATATTCATGAAGAATTGGTTACAGGACAGTATATGACAGCGGTGTCGAGTGCCTATGCACAGCGCTTAGTAATGACATTATTTTTAGTCTCATTTGGGATTTATCTGTTTCTTGCAACAGTGACCTATACGCCATTTGATCCGGGGTGGATGCATATCTCCAGTGATACGCAGACCGTTTCGAATGCCAGTGGGGTAGCGGGTGCCTGGATTGCAGACCTTTTGTTTGGCTTTCTCGGTTGGGCAAGTCTGCTGATCCCTGTCTATCTGTTTATGGAAGCGATTCAGGTCTGGTGGCCGCGTAGCTTCCTGAACCGGCCATTTCGCTATGCTGCACAATTCTTCCTGTTGCTGACCACCTCAGCGCTGTTGTTTTTATTCTGGCAAGTCCCTGCTGATACGCTGGATAATTCTTCCGGCGGTATTATTGGCTATGAATTAGGTCAGAGTCTTGAACAATTGCTGACAGTCTATGGTGCAGCATTCTTCCTGCTGGTGCTTTGGGTGGTGTTATTTACCTTGGCTTTTGGCGTGAAGTGGAACAAGACCTGGAGCAGCCTCAAAGCAACGCCTGCTTATCTACAAGACCTGTTCTACCGTAATGTGCCTGAAGGCATGTCTGATTTTGATCGGACTGCACCTGTCGCCAAAAAAGAGCCAGTCATTAGTGCAAAAAAAGTAGCGGTTGCAGTAACACCTGCGCCTGAGCATCAACTGGTAGAAATAGATCCGGTGGTACGTGATCAGGTGGCTGAACGCTTATTTGATGATTTTGCCGATAAAGAATCACAACAACCGCAGTTTTATGATGATATTCCTGAAGCTGAGCAGCAGGCTGCTGAGCCAGTCGAGACACTTAAGCAAGCACAGCAAGTGCCTCAACAGCCGGATCGTGTGGTAGCGACAGGCGAGGTGTGGCGTGCCTTACATTCAAATGAAGATCAGCGCCATAAACAGGATATTGATGCCTTACTCAAAGCAGCCGAAGAAGAACAGCTTAATTCTCCAGTCTCACATATAGCCGCTCCTCAACCTGTTTCAGCACAGACTCATGCTCACACCAGAACCGCATCGGCTTCACATACAGGCCTGGACTGGGATGATGATGAAATCTTTGATGAACTTCTGGCTGCGGTTCCGCAAGGCAAAACTGCGACTGATGTGCATAGCCCATTCAATACAGCGCCAGCCGAAAAGACGGCAAGAATTGTAGAAGACATGACCAATGTTGCGCCTGTCATTGCATCTATGGCGACTGCACATGTCGTGAAAAATAGCGCATTACAGGCCGATCTGGATGACCTGGGTGATTTGCTGATTGAAGAAGATGAGCCAAGCCCACCAGTACGTGCATCAAGCTATGCCCAATCTTCTGCATTTGTACAGGCACCAATTCAGCATCAGGGTATAGAGCAACCAGTATCTCCTCCTTCTGCAACTCATGCAGCAGTACGCGAAGCTTTATCTAAAGAAGAATTTGTAGAAGCCTGGCAAGAAACGGCTGGCAAGCCACAGGATGAAGACGAGTTTGATTTTGATGCGCCTTTAACTGATGCTTCAGGCCGTCCGATGTCACGTGCCATGCAGGTGGTTGAGCGCCGTAAAGATTTATCGCCGCTTCCAGGTCTGGATTTACTGGATGAAGTTGATCCCAATAAAAAAGTGAATTTTACCGAAGAGCAGCTGGCACGTTTATCTGAACTTCTTGAAATCAAGTTGCAAGAATTTAATGTCAAAGCCAAGGTGGTAGAAGCACAGCCAGGCCCAGTCGTAACACGTTTTGAACTGGATCTGGCGCCAGGGGTAAAAGCCTCTAAAGTGACCAATATTTCGCGTGATCTGGCACGTTCGATGTCGATGGCATCGGTGCGTGTGGTTGAGGTCATTCCGGGCAAGCCGTATATTGGAATTGAAGTACCGAACAGTACCCGTGAAATGGTCCGTTTAATTGAACTTTTAACTATTCCAGCTTTCACTGATCCGAATAGCATCCTCTCCATGGCAATGGGTAAGGATATTTCCGGTAATCCGGTGATTGCTGATCTGGGTAAAGCACCGCATATGCTGGTGGCAGGGACCACGGGTTCAGGTAAATCGGTGGCGGTGAACTCGATGATTTTATCGATGTTGCTGAAATATACCCCAGATGAATTGCGTTTGATTCTGATTGATCCAAAGCAGCTGGAATTGGCTAACTATAACGATATTCCACATTTATTGACGCCAGTTGTGACCGACATGAAAGATGCGGTGAGTGCATTGAACTGGTGTGTCAATGAAATGGAACGCCGTTATAAGCTGATGTCTTTCCTGAAAATTCGTAAACTGAGTGACTATAACCGCAAGGTGGAAGAGGCGATTGCCAATGGTGAAGACCTGATCGATCCAACCTGGAAAGCGAGCGATTCTGTTGTGGGTGAACGTGCACCGCGTTTAACCCCGTTGCCTTCGATTGTAATTGTCGCGGATGAATTCGCGGATATGATCATGCAGGTCGGTAAGAAAGCCGAAGAAATGATTACCCGTCTGGCACAAAAATCACGTGCGGCCGGTATTCACCTGTTGCTTGCGACCCAGCGTCCATCAGTAGATGTGATTACAGGTTTGATCAAAGCTAATATTCCAACGCGTGTTGCATTGCGAGTGAACTCCAAGATCGACTCGCGTACTATTCTGGATGCGGGTGGTGCAGAAGACTTGCTCGGTCACGGTGACATGCTATTCCTCGGCCCGGGTAAGATTGAACCTGAGCGTGTACATGGTGCGTTTATTGCTGATGACGAAGTCAACCGGATCTGTGATGCATGGCGTGAACGTGGTTCACCAAACTATGTCGACGAGATCCTGACACCGTTTGATGAAGAGCCATCGGGTCGCGGTTTTGAAGATGGTGGCGACGGTGGATCAGATCGCGATGCGTTATATGACCAGTGTGTGGCATTTGTACTAGAAACCCGTAAGGCTTCCACTTCATCCTTACAGCGTAAATTCAGTCTGGGCTACAACCGTGCTGCGCGGATCATTGACCAGATGGAAGAAAATGGCATTGTCAGCGGCATGGGGGCCAACGGCAAACGCGAGATTCTGGTTTAGTTTCAGTGTATCTTCAATAAAAAAGCCTGCTTTCAAAGCAGGCTTTTTTATGTATTTTTGACTCAGGCAAACTTCGCTAATACATCCAGAAACTCGGCACTTTGACGCGGGAAAGTGGCAATCACGTCATGAATCCGCTGTCCTTCCGGATTGGTTGCATTGACATCACGGCCATCAGCGACAAATTTCGTCAACAGGCGTTCATAATCGAATGGACGCATATGCTTGAAAGCGTGATACAGCACGTGAAAATCAGCATTAACACCTGCAGGAGGAAGCTGATTTAAATAGGCAAATACACGCTCATCTGACCATTCTTCGTTAAATGTCGCTGGTTGAGATAATGCCATCGCAATTTCCTTGATCTAATGTAGTTTTTTCGGCATGAAAAAAGGCAAAATATGAGACTAGATTAGCAAAGCACTGCTTTGCCTAGTCGCAAGACTTGAAGCTATGCTTCAAGTGGGCGGAATATAGCTAAACTACTATTTCTACCACTCTCATATTTTGCCTTGAATCAATTTACTTGACCAATCAAAAATCAGATTATCGTTCTTCAGGTAAATTGATATTCATTTCAAGCATTTCAATATTGGCTTCAGAACGAACCTGCATTTGAATATGCTGTTCATCGACACCGCGAACATAACGATTGACCACCTGCATGATTTCAGTTTTCATCTGGTCAATTTTGTCCTGGCTCAAGCGACGACCCAAGCCTTGTTCGGATGCAACGATCACCTTCAAACGGTCTTTAGCAGTCCGTGCGCTTGATGGTTTATCCTCGCCACTAAAAAGTTTACTCCAGAATCCTGCCATGTCTACGCTCCAAATAGTCGTGCTAACCAGCCCTTAGGTTTTACCTCAATATGACGGTAAGGACGCTCTTCACCAAGGAAACGCGCCACCAGGTCATCATAAGCCTGACCCGCTGAAGCCTCAGTGAAAAGAATCACTGGCTTACCTTCATTTGATGCTTGTAAAACGCTTGGACACTCAGGAATAACACCTAGGGTCGGTACACGTAAAATATCCTTAGAAATATCATCAATCGTCAGCATTTCCTGTTTATCGGCACGTTCCGGATTGAAACGGGTAATACACAGATGCTTACGAATGCGACCTTCGTTTTGTTCTACTTTTTTTGTTTTGCTATCGAGCATACCAATGATACGGTCAGAGTCACGGACTGAAGAAATTTCAGGGTTGGTCACAATGATCGCTTCATCCGCATGGTACATGGCCAGAATGGCACCACGCTCGATACCGGCAGGTGAATCACAAATAATATAGTCAAATTCCTGCGAAAGCTCATCCATTACACGTGCTACACCCTCATCGGTTAAGGCATCTTTATCACGTGTTTGGGAAGCAGGTAAAATATATAAATTCTCAATATCTTTATCGCGAATCAGTGCTTGTTGTAATCGTGCTTCGTTATTTAAAACATTCACAAAATCATAAACTACACGGCGTTCACAGCCCATAATCAAATCAAGGTTACGTAAACCTACATCAAAATCAATAACAACAGTTTTGTGACCGCGTAGGGCTAAACCTGTTGCAAAAGATGCACTCGTTGTAGTTTTACCTACACCACCTTTGCCTGACGTTACGACAACAATTTTCGCCACCGAATCCACTCCTGTTATGGTTCAAATCCCCTGTTTAAAATGGGGTTTTTGGTGTTTATTTATACATTAAAATTGTAGAGCTTCAAATACAAGCTCTAGTTGATCATTCAAGTAAATATGCACAGATTTTTTAACTACATGCGGTGGAATATCATCCGCCACACAATAGGTTCCTGCAATCGAAATCAGTTCTGCTTCGAGGCTATGACAGAAAATACGTGCCGCAGTATTACCACCCGCACCCGCAATCACACGGCCACGTGCGCTGCCATAGACATGAATATTGCCAGAAGCAATCACTTCTGAACCACTGTTGATACCGGCATTAATAATAATGTCGCCATTATGCTGCACGATACATTGGCCGGTACGCAGGATTTCATCATGATATGAGGTGATATGCGCGACGATAGGGGCAGCAGGGGCTTGATCATCACTCACCGCTGTAGGTTCTGGTTTAACTTCCACGACCTGTTCTTTGGTGGCTTTAATTTCTTCTAACTGGCGATCAGGTGGCAGTACCGGGAACTGAATGGCACGTGCCTGATCTCCAAGTAAGCCTTCAGTAACAGCCATAGGCTGTACATCCAGACTGATTAATAGTTGAATCAGCGCAATGAGTTCCTGTTCAACTGAACTTTCAATGACTGCCAAAGTGCCGGGTGGAAATGCTGCTTGTAATTTTGGGCTAAGTTGCTGGCGGATTGCATCATGATCATTGGTATCTAGGCTAATGCGTATCGCATTGACCATTCTGCCTTTTATCCGTATATCAGCCATAATTCTTCCTTAAATACTTCTGACGTGCTGGTTTTGTGTCGAAGCAATGTTGTAAATAGTGCAAATCCTAGAACAAATTGCAGTAATTCTCTAGCGATCTCAGTTATTTTTTTATGCGAACAGAACCGGACGGATTGATCTGATTCTGTACTTTAAACTTTACTTATCTATTGAGCTCTGATTTTGCTCATGTTCTTCTAAAATCTGTTGCCACTGTTTGACTTTCACCTGTTTCCGGATTGCTTCAAGTGTTTCAAAAACAGCCGATTCGACCAATTTATCAATATGTGGATTATGTTCAATCTGAATCTGGCTGATTTTATCTGAAATTAGGGTAAAAGTCGGATTTTCTTTTTGACCTGTGTGGGTAAATGGTTCAATCAGTCCTTGCGTGATATTTTCGCCCAAACGTTGACCAATACTTTGAATTTGCTGTTCAATCCGGCTGCCAACAATTGGAATCAAACGTAATAATTGGGTTAGTTCTGGAGTATCTTCAATCGCCTGATTCACTACTTGCCCTACATTTTTAGCGATCATGGAACGTTGTGCCTGTAATTCCTTGCCTAAAGATTCCTGCAAGATATCTGCCAAGGCAATGGCCAGTAATTTACGGTGATGTTCCACTAAATCATCAATTAACTGTTTATGTGATGTGCTCGTGGTCAGTTCACGCTTAATACCGTCCAGTACGGTCAGTACCACCCGGCTAGAAAGCTCTTCCATCAGCATGTTGTAATAAAAGTTACCTTGGCGATACCAGCGGTTGGGAATTACTTTATAACCATGACTATGCAGGTTGTAGCCAATTGCAACTGCACGTAGCAGGCGCAGAAAACGTAGCTGAGGGATAATGGATAAAATTTCATACCAGTGTACAAAAGGGAAGAACCACCAGCGTCGATGATGACGCAGGACAATTGCGATAACCCAGCGTGCCAGTAATTCACAGACCAAGAAGGTGGTAAACCAGCCCTCGGTAATGATGACCCAAGGGCGTAAATCACTTTTATAAAACTGCAAGATTTCCGGTAAACGAATGAAGTCAAACAACCACTGACCAAAATCGCTCATTAAAATGGCGTTGGCACTGAGACAGAACAGATTGATGATGATTAAAACCATCATGAAAATGTCGTAAATCAGTGCAATTTTCCAGCCCCAGGTTCCTTTACGAACAAATTTAAAGGAGCTGGACGTAATGTCCGGGTTGTCGTTCTTCATAATTACTCAGTTACAGATCCGACCGGGGCTTGGGCAAAGTTCTGCTGCATTTGTGCGATGAGCTGATCTTTTTCGGTCCAGATTTGATCAATCCATTTTTGAAAGCGTGCACGATATTCAGCATCATCTTCATAATTGCCGCCCAGTACCCAGTCTGGAATATCAATTTTTCTTAAATTTACCGCAATACGTGGTACTTCACCTAACCAGAATTCACCATAGCCCGGAATACCGTCAGGATAAACAATGGTCATGTCGACTAGCGCATCAATTTTATCGCCGAGAATACTGAGCGCTAATGCCAGGCCACCGGCTTTAGGTTTCAGTAAATGTGTATAGGGAGACTGCTGCTGATCATGTTTTTCTTGGGTAAAGCGGGTGCCTTCCAGATAATTTAACAGGGTAAAAGGCTGACTGATCAGCTGTTCACAGGATTTACGTGCCTCTTCCATATCCCGATATTTCAGCGCAGGATTTTTAGCAATCTGTTCCTTGCTATGCCGTTTCATCATTGGGAAACCCAAAATTTTAAAGGCCTGACCAACAAAAGGAATAAAAATAAGTTCCCATTTGGTAAAGAAGCGCGTCAGGGGCATACGGGTCAGACCGAAGTATTGATTGACAGTAGTATCGACCCAGCTCTGATGATTACAGGTCATCAAATAACGGCCCTGCATATTCAAATCCAGTGATTCATCTACGCTGATTTGCCATTGCGTGTTTTTCAGCACATGCTCAATTAGCCAGTTGTTGACCCCTAACCAGCTGTTGGTAATCTTGATATTGGTTTCATCCACTTTTGCGGATTTTTTAAAAATTTTGGTTAAACCCAAGGCCAGCACCGGGGGGCCATGAAAAAAAGTACTGCCAGTCATGACTGAAGTGACCGTCAGGCCACGTGCCAGTTTTTTTAAAGTCGGTTGCTTGTTGCTATTCGATGACATATCCAAACAGTCCCCACAGATTAATCGCTTAAATTTTTCATATTTTGAGTAATATAGAGACAGTTAGGCAAATAAAAAAGCCTGAACAGGAAACTATGAAGATATTGTGATGAACTACTTTGATTTAGTTACATATAAACATTACAAAATATTACTAAACGATTTATTATTAACAAAAATTCAATGGTTACACCATTCAATTTAAATCATTATCTCGCTTATACAACAAAGCATACAACAAGGAGTCATGCGATGCGTGCACTAGTAATTTCAGCAGCTGTAGCAGGGGCCGTAGCACTAACAGGTTGTCAATCAACTGGCAGTAACATCGGTGGTGTAGAATATGATAAAGCGGCTCTAGGTACTTTAATTGGTTCTGCAGCTGGCTACGGCGTTTCTAAAAGTAATGCAAATACTAGCCGTCAAAACAACCGTGCAGCAGCAATTGGTGCTGTTGTAGGTGGTGCAGCAGGTATTTATCTTGATAATAAAGAGAAAAAATTACGTCAAGCAACAGCTGGTACTGGTGTAGACGTTAACCGTAATGCAGATGGTTCGATTAACCTTGTGATGCCGGGCAGCATTACATTTGACACGAACAAGTCAAATATCAAACCAAACTTTTATGGCACTTTGAACAAAGTAGCGCAAGTATTAACTGAAGATAACAAGAGCGGTATTCTTGTAACTGGTTATACAGACAGCACGGGTAATGACTCAATTAACTTGCCATTGTCTCAAGCACGCGCAAACTCTGTAGCGACTTACTTGGCAGGCCAAGGTGTTTCACGTACACGTATTAATGCTCAAGGTTTAGGTTCAGCGAACCCAATTGCAGACAATACAACTGCCGCAGGTAAAGAGCAAAACCGTCGTGTAGAAATCGCGGTATATGCAGTTCAATAATTCTTGAACGCTTAAGAAAAAACCACCTTCGGGTGGTTTTTTTATATCTGAATATTGATCTGATTAATCGTATTTTAAATTAGGCAACTGACGCAGAGATGACTATAATCGGAGCCGAATCTAGAAGAGGAAGCCATATGTCACTCGCCAGTCAGTTAAATGACAAGCAACTTGAAGCCATGAAATACACTCAAGGGCCCTTGTTAGTACTTGCAGGAGCGGGTTCAGGCAAGACTTCAGTGATCACGCGAAAAATCGCGTATTTAGTCAAGCATTGCGGGATTCCCGCACATCGTATTACTGCGATGACTTTTACCAACAAGGCAGCACGTGAGATGAAAGAGCGTGTCAGCAAATTGTTGACGCGTGAAGAAAGTAAAGGCGTTTCAGTTTCGACCTTCCATACTTTTGGCCTGAATATGCTGCGCCTGGAGTTGAAACATACCCCACTGAAAAATAATTTCTCGATTCTGGATGCTGACGACTGTAAACGCATTCTGATGGATCTGATGCAGCGTGACAATTTATCCGGTGCAGAAAGCAAAGAACTGATTGCCAAAGCCATGAAAATGATCTCGGACTGGAAAAATGATCTGATTCCACCCGAGCAGGCACATACTACCTGTGAAACTGCCGAAGATGTGCAGTTTGCGCATTTATATCAATTATATGAACGTAATTTGCGTGCCTATAACGCCGTGGATTTTGATGACCTGATTGTAATGCCGACGCGCTTGCTGCAGGAAAATGCTGAAGTCCGTGACAAATGGCAAAACCGCGTGCGTTATCTGCTGGTGGATGAATATCAGGATACCAATACAGCACAGTATATTCTGGTGAAATTACTGGTTGGCGTGATGGGACAGTTCACCGCCGTAGGCGATGATGACCAGTCAATCTATGCCTGGCGTGGCGCTAAACCGGAAAATATGGCCTTGCTGCAGCAGGATTTTCCTAATCTGAAAGTGATTAAGCTGGAACAGAACTATCGTTCGACCAGTCGTATTCTCAAAGCAGCCAACACTGTCATTGGTAATAATCCGCATATTTTTGATAAAAAGCTCTGGTCGGACAAAGGCCATGGTGAAGTGATCCGTGTGATTACCTGCCGCAATGATGATGATGAAGCAGAACGCGTGGTTAAAGACCTGATCACGCATAAATTGATGAACGGTAAAAGCTGGAAAGATTATGCGGTGTTGTACCGCGGCAATTTCCAGGCGCGTATTTTAGAAACCCATCTGCGCCAGATGCAGATTCCGTATAAATTATCTGGCGGACAGTCCTTCTTCGCACGTGCCGAAATCAAGGACATGATGAGCTATTTACGCTTGATCATTAACCCTGAAGATGACAGTGCATTTTTACGAATTATCAATACGCCAAAACGGGCAATTGGTCCGGTAACGCTGGAAAAGCTCGGTCTATTTGCTCAGGAAAATAATCTGTCGCTTCTGGCTGCGGCTGCGGATCAGCGTCTGACCATGGCGATTCCGAAAAAGGCCACGACTCAATTGGCTGAGTTTGCCGATTTTATTGAGGGTTTTACCCGCAATTTACTGGATGATGATGAACCAGTGCCAATTATCCGCCAGATGATGATTGAAGCCGGTTATATCGATTACATCAAGGAAACTGCAGCCACACCAGCGCAGGAAAAGACCAAGCTCGACAATATCGAAGTGCTCTATAGCAGCATTCAAAGCCTGATTAACCGCGCTGAAGATGTTGATGAAAAAAATATTGAAAGTGTGATTCGTAAAATGGTGCTGCTGGACATGCTCGAGCAGCAGCAGGAAGAAGAGGACACCGATAAAGTCAATTTATTGACTTTGCATGCGTCTAAAGGTCTGGAATTTCCTTATGTCTATCTGATCGGGCTGGAAGAAGAAATTCTGCCACATAAAAACTCGATCGCTGCAGAAACGGTCGAAGAGGAACGCCGTCTGATGTATGTGGGGATTACCCGTGCACGTCAGGGACTGACCATTACTCTGGCAGAACAGCGCAAGGCCGGTGGGCAGATGAAGCAAATGACCCCAAGCCGTTTCCTGGATGAATTACCGGAAGATGAGCTGGAATGGTTAGGCCGCAAGAAAAAGCTGGCCGGTAACATCGATCCAAAATTACAAGCCCAACATTATCTTGATAATTTGCGTAATCTTATCAAACGATAAGGTACAAGACTTGCTCTTATTTTAAATGAAACAACAGGAATGAATACATGAAAGTTCAGGTGAAAGTCCTTGACTCGCGTCTTGGTCAGGAATGGCCATTACCGACTTATGCTACGACAGGTTCAGCGGGGCTGGATTTGCGTGCGTGTGTTGCAGAAACCACAATCATTGAACCAGGCCAAACGGTTTTGGTAAAAACTGGTTTAGCAATCTATATTGAAGATCCTGCATTTGCTGGTCTGATCTTGCCACGTTCGGGTTTGGGCCATAAACATGGGATCGTGTTGGGTAACCTGGTAGGTTTAATTGATTCTGATTATCAGGGTGAATTGATGGTATCCGTTTGGAACCGTAGTCATACGGCATTCAGCTTAGAGCCAGGTGAACGTTTGGCGCAGTATGTGTTGGTTCCTGTGGTACAAGCTGAATTCGATCTGGTGAATGAATTCGAAGCGACTGAACGCGGTGCTGGCGGTTTTGGTCATACGGGTAAAAACTAAGTTTTAATAATGGCTTACATTCATTAACTGGATGTAAGCCATTTTTAGTTGATTAGATTAAATATTAAAAAAAATGAATTGGTTGAAATATATTTAAAAAATAAAACCTTATTTTTTCGGCCAAGTAGAATTATTTAAATCCAAAATTGATGTAATTATCAAATGTCTAATTAGATGAAACTCAAAATAAATATAATTGAATAATCATTGTTTAATTACAAGAACCCTATAATTCTAAAGTTGTAGATTATATTTTTATAATTGATTGTTACATTGAAATCGTTTAAAAATAGCAGGTCTTAAAACAAAAACAAATGTTTAAAGTCATTATGATGAAATCATCATTTTAAATCTCCTTATTTTAACGAATAGTGAAAAGACAGTTTTATGGGATCTATGAATCATCCATTCCCCATGCATATCTTTCGTGCCTATGACATACGCGGTAAAGTCAGTCTATTAGGTGCCGGGATCATTGATGCAATTGCCCACGGTTTAGCCCAGCAGTATCAGGCTGCGGGACAGACACGTGTCGCCATTGGTTATGATGCACGCATCAGTAGTCCGGCTTTTGCCGACATCATTGCCCGTATTTTTAAAGACTATTCGCTGGAAGCCACTATTATAGGCTGTTGTTCCAGCCCGATGCTGTATTTCACCGCACGCCAGTTTGATGGCAATGGCATTATGGTCACCGCCAGTCATAATCCTAAAGAAGATAATGGGATTAAATGGATTATTGATGGTGAACCACCTTGTCCTGAGATGATTCAACAGGTGGCCCAACTGGCAAAGTCGCATTGCGATAGCCAGCTACTTGGTTTAGCCGAACTGCCGCATCAGATTATTCCAGAGTTTTGCCTGCAGTATCAGCAGGGAATATTAGAAGATATTCAATTAAAGCGCTCATTTAAAGTGATTCTGGATGGTCTGCATGGCTCCGCCGGACGTTGTGCCGACTTGGTACTCAGAAAAATGGGCTGTGAAGTGACTGCTTTACGTTGTGATGCCAATGGACATTTTCCGGATCATGCGCCGGATCCTTCGCAGGACAAACATCTTGAGACTTTACGCCAAACTGTCATGCAACAGCAGGCTGATCTCGGTATTGCCCTGGACGGTGATGGCGATCGCCTGGTTCTGGTTGATGAACAGGGTCAGATTATCACAGCCGATCAGTTATTATGTCTGTTTGCCGAAATTTGCCTAAGCGATTCAGCACCACGCCAATTTGTTTATGATGTGAAATGTTCAACTTTGGTTCGCGATACAGTGCAACGTCTGGGCGGGGAACCGGTGATGATTCGTACCGGCAGTTCATTTCTCAGAACTTATCTGAACCAGTCTCAGCATCAGGCGATTTTTGGTGGGGAATATGCCGGACATTATGTCTTTAATGATGGTCGCGGCTGGGGCTATGATGATGGCCTCTATGCAGCGCTCAGAGTCATGGAATATCTCGACCAAACGGGGCAAACTCTCGCGCAGGCCTTGGCGGCTTATCCAAAACGACATGGTACTGAAGATCTTTATATTTCAACGCGTCAAGTACGTCCTGTTGAGCTTTTAAACTTCGTTGAACAACAATCCGCAAGAATTCATGCGCAAATCAGTAAAATTGATGGGATACGTCTTGATTTTGAGGATGGTTTTGGCATCATTCGAGCATCCAATACAGGTGAGTATTTCACAGTGCGCTTTGATGCCAATAATGCCCAAGGTCTAAATGAAATTCGTCATCTGTTTGTAGCCATGTTGCGTGACCGTTATCCAGAGATCGCTCAAGACATTTTAGATGCTCAATAAGGAGAGGCGAATGCCAAATCAACAAACAGGCATCGACAAAGCACAGATTTTGACAGAAGCTTTGCCGTATATTCAACGCTTTGCGGGTAAAACCCTGGTGGTAAAATACGGCGGTAACGCGATGACCGATCCTGAACTGGAAAGTTCATTTGCACGTGATATTGTATTATTAAAAACAGTCGGTATTAATCCGATCGTGGTGCATGGCGGTGGCCCGCAAGTCGATTCCATGCTGAAACAGCTGGGCCGCGAGTCAGACCGTATCGACGGCATGCGTGTAACTGATCCTGCGACCATGGAAGTGGTTGAGATGGTACTTGGCGGCAGCGTTAACAAATCCATTGTGAACCTGATCAACCAGCATGGTGGTCGTGCGATTGGTCTTACCGGTAAAGACGGCAACCTGATTCGTGCGCAAAAACTGCTGATGGAAAAAGTGGCTGAAGATGGTTCAGTTCAGCAAATTGATCTGGGTCTGGTCGGTGAAGTTGTTGGTGTGAAGACGGATGTTCTGGAAATGTTCACCAATAGTGACTTTATTCCAGTCATTGCTCCGTTAGGCGTCGATGAAGAAGGCAATACCTATAATATCAATGCCGATCTGGTCGCTGGTAAAGTCGCTGAAGCCCTAGGTGCAGAAAAACTGATTCTACTCACCAATATCACCGGTGTTCTGGATGAAAATAAAAACCTGCTGACTGGCTTGACCACTCAGGAAGTCGATCGTCTGATTGAAACCGGCGTGATTTATGGCGGCATGATTCCGAAAGTGGGTTGTGCTCTGGATGCGGTAAAAGGCGGTGTCGTGAGTGCACATATCGTGGATGGTCGTGTACCACATGCCAGCTTACTGGAAATTTTCACCGATCATGGTGTTGGTACTCTCATTACCAACCGTGCCAATCCGCATCGCTCATAATCCATTTTTTGCCAAAAAGAGTCTCAATAGAGGCTCTTTTTTATTTGAATTTATCAAACCCAGATATTTGAAATGACAGGAACAGTCATGCACAATAAGCTTCTAAGTAAATAGAGAGCTGAAACCAGACCATGTGCCAACTGCTCGGAATGAATTGTGCCACCCCGACGGATATTACTTTTTCCTTCCGCGGATTTTCCCAGCGGGCGGGCATTACCTCTGATCATGCGGATGGTTTCGGGATTGCTTTCTTTGAAGATAAAGCCTGCCGTCTGTTCGTCGATAACCAGTCTGCGGTTGAATCTCCGATTGCCGAGCTAGTGCGTAACTATCCAATCAAATCACGCAATGTGATTGCCCATATCCGTAAAGCGACCCAAGGCAAAATTAATCTGGAAAACTCGCATCCTTTTAGCCGTGAACTTTGGGGGCGGCAATGGATTTTTGCCCATAATGGCGATTTATATGATTATTTTCCTGAACTGTCAGGGCGCTTTACCCCAGTCGGAAATACCGACAGTGAGCGTGCCTTCTGTTACCTGCTGGATCAACTGGTGAAACGCTTTGGCTATCATGAGCCGAAACTGGATCAGGTTTTCGATCTTCTAGCTGAAATTTCACCTGCAATCGCGGAGCATGGCACCTTTAATTTCTGCCTGTCGAATGGTCAGGCGCTGTTTAGCTATGCGATTACTAAACTCCACTGGCTGGTACGTGAATACCCGTTTAGACCGGCTCAGCTGATTGATATTGATGTCGAAGTGGACTTTAGTCAGGTCACGACCCCTGAAGATCGCGTCGCAGTGATTACCACTGAACCATTGACCCAGAATGAAGAATGGACTGCCTTCCAGCCCGGTGAAATGATCCTGTTTCAGCATGGGGCGAAAGTACGTTCTCAGTTGACGCATGTTGAACGTCTGGAACGTGAACGTCTTGATCCTTCCTTAAAACGCGTCACGCGAGCTGATCAATATTGAAATGCGATTAAAGACGGAGTTTAAACTCCGTTTTTTTATATTTAAAAAATAAGAAAAAATCTAAGAATAAATAAAGGTTTATTGCGGATTTTGGTTAATTAATATCTTAGCCTTTTACTCAGGATAAATTATTTTTAATTATATATAACAGAAACTTAAAATGAAAAAGCCGGATTTAGGCGGAAAGCCGACTAATTTGCTTCATTTTTATTTGAATCAATACGCTATATGCTCATTTTCACGTTATAAGTCCTTAATATTTATAGGTGGTCGTAATGAAAATGAAATGGGTTCCAGATTATAATACTGGTATCGATGTGATTGACGATCAGCACAAACGAATTCTCGATTATATCAACGAAATTGATGGAATTGATGCCAATACCGAGCGTGCCCGTATTAAACAGATTCTCGACAATATTATTGATTATACCCAGTCGCATTTCACCTTTGAGGAATCTCTTCAGGAAGAAGCCGGCTATAAATATCGGGTGCCGCATAAACGTGTGCATGACCTGTTTATTAAAAAAATCGAGTCTTATCGTGACCGTTTTGAACTGGGACAGTCCATTGAATCAGAGCTGCACGAAGTATTATCGAAATGGCTGATTAACCATATTCAGCATGATGACGCCGATTATGTCGGTGCCGTGAAAGAAAATATGATGGGGATCATCAAGGAAAAAGAAAAGAAAACAGGTAAAAACTGGTTGGCTCGTTTCTTTTCATAATAAAAGACGTAACGAGATAACAAAAATTAAAATCTAATTATAATTTTTGCGCAGCAAATCACTGTCATGGTGGTTTGCTTTTTGTTTTTGATTTTCACCGCTCCACAAGGCAAAATAGCGCTAGATTTTTATAGGAATGCATCATGCAGGACAATGCTATGTCAAAATGGTTATCGCCGCTGATGGCTTTCTGTTTATCGTTTATTATCATCGCGACGCTCGCACCGATAACCGGTATACAGATTGATCGTCAGATGGATTTCTGGATGCTCTGGTTGGCCTCCATGCTGATTCTGGCACTTCCAGTCTGCTACTTGGAAATTGCTTTGGCCAAGCGCTCTAAAACAACGCCATTACAGGCGCTTTCGACGCTGACCCGTGAAGCGGATGCGTCACAGAAATGGCGTATTGTCGGCTGGTTAAGTGTGATTTTTATTCCGTTTTTGGCAGGTGCTATGTTGAACAATGCCAGCAATGTTCTGGCGGTTGTTGCACTTGATCTTGCACCGAACCTTTTGTTGATCGGATTGGCAATTGCTGCGCTGGTCTTGTCACTGCTGCCGCGTCAAATTTTATTAGCTTTTACAACGATTGGCGTACTGGCGTCTCTGGTTCTAGCCAATGTGATGGGAACGGTGCTACCTGCATGGCAAATCACGCCAGTCGAGTTCTCGGAATGGGGCAATGCCACGGTATTGGCACTGGTGGCAAGTGGTCTGGGCATGGGCTTGTACTGGCAATCTAGCCTGAGCGCTGTACAACAACAGGATGTCGCCAGCAAGACGGTATTGCCGATCTGGATTGCGCAGCTCGTTGCTGTCATTGCATTTGCTTTCTTTGCCGTACAAGCACAAATTCCTGCATTTACTCTGGTCGCAGCAATGGTGGCAGCTGCCGCATTAATTCTGCAAATGGCACGTGAACAATTACAGCAACGCCAGCTTCATCCTGCGATTCAATGGGCGATTGTGGCGGCGGTTACACTGATCTGGGCTATTCCAAATCTAAGCCCAATTTTCAATGTGGTCTTGTTAGTCTGGGGCCTATTGATTTGTTTGATCTATGCACTGTTTGCCGGCTGGATCATGAAGATCAGTCATTTGCGTAAATCAATGAATTTTAGCTCTGAAGCGTTTTATAACATCTGGCGTATTGCAGTACGTGTGGTGTTGCCGGTCGGGATTATTCTGGCAATCATTGCTGTCTTAGGACAATTCGTCTGATGAGTGAGGCGATGATCTGGGTAGCGTATGCGACGTCAGAAAAACAATTTCATCTAGCCGTGCCATTTCAGCCTGGCATGACGGCACTGGATGCGATTCAGCAAAGTAGAATCCGTGAGCAGGTCGAATTGCCTGAACCGTTATCTCTGGGCATTTTTGGCGTGCGTTTGCAAGATCATCAGCAGCTATTGGCAGCAGGGGATCGGGTGGAAATTTACCGAGCACTGACCATCAATCCTAAAGATATCCGACGTAAACGCGCCGAGAAAAATCCGGTGGGTCGTTATGCCAGAGGCAATCTTTTAAGAAAGCTGAAACCATCTTCCGAATAGAAAGGGGTTGGAATGAGCAGTAGTCTCAAGGATCTGCTCAATCAATCACCTTAATCAAAAAAGCCCCTGATGATTCAGGGGCTTTTTCATGAGAAACCGACTATAGTGGAGGAGCATTTAAAATTGCTTCTTTTGATCCTGGTAAGCCGGGTTGAGATTCTGGAATCGTCTCCAGACCTTCAACACGTTCCACGATACCAGACTGGTTAAAGTAGATTTTCAAATGCTGGCCTTGGGCTGCCGGGATCTTGGCTTTTTTAGCGTAGGTTCCTGGGGTATAGTTATAGATGTAGTCCCAACGTAAAGGATTCAGTGGATCGCTTACTGTTGGACTGCCCAGTAAGAAACGCACCTGTTGATGGCTCATTCCTACCTGAATTTTAGCGGCTTGTGCTTGGGTTAAAGGGGTTCCTTGTGGAATATCTACTTTATAAACACCTAATGTCGAACAGCCGACGAGCAATGAAGTGACGAATAACGTCAACATGATTTTTTGCATTTTGCTAAACTATCCCAAATTAATTATGATGCATTTGATCCAAGGATAGATCATACTGCATCTAAACTTTGTTGCATATTCCAACTTTGATTTTGTTGAGAGACCTTTTTACATGACTATTTCAAACCAAGATTTACGAAAAGCTGGGCTGAAAGTTACCCTTCCACGAATTAAAATATTAGAATTACTAGAAAATTCAAAACAACATCATTTAAGTGCGGAAGATATTTACAAGACTTTACTCGATCAGGGCGAAGATGTAGGTTTAGCAACTGTGTATCGTGTGTTAACGCAATTTGAAGCAGCGGGCATCATCGAACGTCATAATTTTGAAAATAATCATTCAGTTTTTGAAATTATGCAGGAAGATCACCACGATCACCTAGTATGTTTAAATTGCAGCAAAGTTGTTGAATTTATTAATGACACGATTGAAAAAGAGCAGCATGACGTTGCCGAGAAATTTGGTTTTGAATTAACCGGTCACTCACTGAATCTGTATGGCTACTGCGATGCGCCTGCCTGTCAGGAAGTTTTCCGTAAAAAATAATTTGAGCGTTGGTTCAAACAAAAAACAGGCTTCATGCGAAGCCTGTTTTTTTATGTTTTCAAGATGATCAGGACTGACCATCAAAGGTAATATTGGAATGCGCACGTAATAAGTGGCTACCACCTTCTTCCGACAATTTGATTTGCAGACGCAGGTCGTTGGGTGAATCCGCATGTTTCAGCGCATCTTTATAGCTGATCTGTTTGGCTTTATACAAATCATACAGCGCCTGATCGAAGGTCTGCATGCCCAGTTCACGGGAACGCTTCATCAGGTCCTTAATCTCATGCACATCACCTTTACGAATCAGGTCGGCAATCAGTGGCGAGTTAATTAGAATCTCAATCGCTGCACGGCGACCATTGCCATCGATGGTTGGAATCAGTTGCTGTGCCACAATGGCTTTCATGTTCAGGGACAAGTCCATGAACAGCTGATTATGCCGGTCTGCTTCGAAGAAATGGATAATCCGGTCAATTGCCTGGTTGGCGTTGTTGGCGTGCAGGGTAGCGAAGACAAGATGACCGGTTTCGGCGAAGGCAATCGCATAATCCATGGTTTCACGTGAACGGATCTCACCGATCAGAATCACGTCTGGTGCCTGACGCAGGGTATTTTTCAGGGCAATTTCAAATGAATCAGTATCGATGCCGACTTCACGCTGGGTGATAATACAGCCCTTATGCTGGTGAATAAATTCGATCGGATCTTCAATGGTAATGATATGACCTTTGGAATTTTCATTACGATAACCGACCAAAGATGCCAGCGAGGTTGATTTACCGGTACCCGTTGCCCCGACAAAAATAATGATGCCACGTTTGGTCATCGCCAGTTCTTTTAAAATGGGCGGTAACTTGAGTTCATCCATCGTGGGAATAACAGTTTCAATCCGACGCAGCACCATCCCCGGTTGATCGCGTTGCTGAAAGGCACTGACACGGAAGCGGGCACTTTTATCCGGCGTGCTGATGGCAAAGTTACATTCACGACTGTCAGCAAATTCTTTACGCTGCTTTTCGGTCATGATGGAATTGAGCAGTTGTCCTACTGCCGCACCCGGTAATTTTACTGAGCCAATCGGTAAAATCTGACCATTAATCTTGATGGATGGTTCGACATCGGCAGTAATGAACAGATCCGATGCTTTTTTCTCCACCATATAATCGAGTAAGCCGTTAAAATCCATGTATATAAACCCCAATACAATTCAATTTTCTTATAAAAATGCTTCTGGCTGTTTGGCTGAAGTACGTGCAACTTGCGGGCTGATCAAACCTTTGGACACCAGTGTTTTCAGGGTCTGGTCCAGTGTGGTCATGCCATAGTTGGCACCGGTCTGAATTGCTGAGTACATTTGTGCGACTTTGTTTTCACGAATTAGGTTACGAATCGCCGGAATACCAATCATGATTTCATGCGCCGCCACACGCCCACCGCCATTTTTCTTCAGCAGAGCCTGTGAAACTACGGCTTGTAGGGATTCAGACAACATGGCACGTACCATGTCTTTTTCTTCAGCAGGGAATACGTCGATCACACGGTCAATGGTTTTGGCCGCTGAGGTGGTATGCAGGGTGCCGAAAACAAGGTGACCCGTTTCTGCCGCAGTTAAAGCCAGACGAATGGTTTCAAGGTCACGCATCTCACCGACCAGAATAATATCCGGATCTTCACGTAATGCAGAACGTAATGCTTCATTAAAGCCATGCGTATCACGATGCACTTCACGCTGGTTAATCAAACATTTCTTGGACTGATGCACAAATTCGATCGGATCTTCGACGGTCAGAATATGGTCATAGCGGTTGTCATTAATATAATCCAGCATCGCCGCCAAGGTGGTTGATTTACCCGAACCGGTTGGACCTGTGACCAGTACCAGACCACGTGGATATTCACAGATATCTTTAAAAATCTGTCCCATGCCCAGATCTTCAAGGGTCAGTACTTTAGAGGGAATGGTACGGAATACCGCACCGGCACCGCGGTTCTGGTTAAATGCGTTGACACGGAAACGTGCCACGCCAGGCACTTCAAAAGAAAAGTCAGTTTCCAGATTTTCTTCAAAATCACGGCGCTGTTTATCGTTCATGATGTCATAAACGAGTTTATGCACTTCTTTGTGTTCTAATGCTGGCAGGTTGATGCGACGAACTTCCCCATCGACACGAATCATTGGCGGTAAGCCCGCAGACAAGTGTAAATCCGACGCACCATTTTTAGCAGAAAATGCCAACAATTCTGTGATATCCATAAGGTCCCCGAGTTCATTAAAATGTTAATTATTTTGATAGAATAATAAGGCTTTCCCACAGCTTAACCAACACTTAGTTCATGGGCAAGGGAAAAAAAGATGAATGAAATGAGAACCCCATCAATGAATATGTTGCAACAGTCACGAAATCAGGTCTTAGTGCAAATTGAAACTGCCTGTATTCAGGCCGGCCGCGAAGCAGATACGGTGCAACTGCTTGCCGTTTCCAAGACCCAGCCGAGTAGCGTGCTGGCAGAGATGTATCAGGCAGGGCAACGTGCTTTTGGTGAAAACTATTTGCAGGAAGCACTGGAAAAAATCACGGCACTGAAAGAGCTGGAGATTGAATGGCATTTTATTGGTCATGTGCAGCGCAACAAAACCAAGGCTCTGGCGGAAAATTTTGCCTGGGTACATGGAGTCGATCGCCTGATTATTGCCGAGCGTTTATCAAATCAGCGTGGAGATAATCAGTCCGCACTGAATATCTGTATTCAGGTGAATATTGATGGCCAGGATACCAAAGATGGCTGCCAGCCGGAAGAAGTCGCAGATTTGGTGGCACAGATCAGCCAACTGCCGAATGTGCGTTTACGTGGCCTGATGGTGATTCCTGCACCGAATAATCCTCAAGCCTTTGCTGATGCCAAAGTTTTATTTGATGCAGTCAAAGTTCAGCATGCACACCCTGAAGATTGGGATACTTTAAGTATGGGCATGTCTGGGGATATGACCGAAGCGATTGCTGCGGGTTCTACCATGGTTCGTGTTGGCACAGCCCTATTTGGTGCACGGCCTAAAAAAGATGTATAAACTACTAATGTCAGTTTTTTGCAGCAAAGCGTTATCGCAGGGTATTGGATAACGCTTTTTTTCTGGCTGGTTCGAGCCATTTGGCCATTAACCAGGCAAAAACTATTAAGCTGCACATGCTGGCAAGCAAAGCTAAAATTGCTCCGCCCAGACCATAGGCCAAAGTTGCCGGAATACAGCCCAAAATAAATAAAAGTAATGGGAAATGGGTGACATACAAGGTATAGGAAAAGTCTGCGGATTGAACCCAGACCGGATGATAATGACTGCGTCGATGCTGGAGCTGTACCAGCCAGCAGCTAAAGGCCAGACCCACACAGAAATTAAAAGGGGCAAAATTCGCAGCGCGGTATTGCTGGGCCTCATCAATCACCTGAAACTGGTAAGCATCAAAACAGGCGATTAGAAATGCCAAGCCGAATAGGGTTAATTTGACTGATTGTAAGCGGTTTAAAAAACGTAGCTGGATATATCGAAATGAACAAGCAAAGGCAGTGAGCCAGACCAGAAAATAAATAAAAAACTGGATGTTCAGTACTGATAGTATAGCCAGAACCATAAAAAACCCGATTTTGGCGATTTCCGAATTTTTTAAAAAAGGTAAGAATCCGGCCAGCACATAAAACCACACTTCATAGCTCAGACTCCAGAGCGCAGCATTGGCTGAAACCGTTGGCGTCACAAAGCTATTCAAAAATAGCAGCGAGCCAATAAACTCCATCATGTCTATACTATAGTCAGTCCGGATCATCATGCCAAAACTGTGTTGAAAAGCATGCGTGTGGCTGGTAAATAATAGTGGAGCAAGCAGATATAAAACCAGGGTCAACCCCATGGCAAACAGAAAGGGCGGTAAAATTCTGCGGCCACGCTGTCGGGCATAATGGTGCAGATTGAACTGACCATGCTGATGAATGTTGTACTGGATTGAATAGCCGATCAGATAGCCACTTAAGGCAAAGAAAATCATGACTGCAGCCTGCCCAAGCAGGCGTATCCATGAATAAATGCTGGTATCGAAAGGCGCAATAAATGCCTGAAAGCAGTGACTGAATAACACCACAATGGCACTGATACCCCGTAGGCTCTCAAGCTGTAGGCTGAAATAGTGCGAGAGCTTGTCCGGGGCAGTGTTCATGATCCTTAGCCTATAATCTGAATGGTACTTGCACCTGCACCAACCGGTTTGACCTGAATCTGTACCGGAATACGTTCATGCATTTCCTGCACATGCGAGATTAATACAACTTTACGACCCTGACTTTGTAAATGATCCAGTGCATTCATCACCATATGTAACGAAGCAGGATCTAGCGTACCAAAACCTTCATCAATAAACAGTGATTCCAGTTTCATGGAGCCGGAGGCCATATTGGCAATCGCCAAAGCCAAAGCCAATGAAACCAGGAAGGTTTCACCCCCCGATAGGGACAGCACAGGGCGGACTTCACTATTCATGTCCAGATCAATAATCGCCAGACTCAGGCTATCCGGAATACGGTGTAACTGATAGCGGGGTGCCAACGGTTGCAACTGCTGATTTGCATATTCCACCAGAATATCCAGATGATGTTCCTGGGCAATTTTCTGGAATTTGGTACCTTCCTTATGTCCGATCAGGTCGTAAATACGACCCCAACGGTATTCTTCTGCTTTGATCTGCTCAATTTGCTGCTGATATTTGGCATAGGTGTTTTGATTATTGGCATTCATACGCAGTTTGGCATCAGTTTCATTGAGCACTTCCTGCTGCGTTATTTTTTCCTGATGCAGCGTACTCAGCTTTTGTGCAATGTCCTCAAATTCATGTTCTGGCTGCAGTTTTAAATGAGCCTGATATTGTTCTTCCAGTAATTGCCAGGCTGTTCTGGCATTTTCGAGTGCCTGTTTCTGGCTGGCCAAATTCTGACGAATGCGTTGATGGTTGCTCAGATCAATACTGAGCCATTGTTCAATTTGAGCTGCCGTCACTTGCGGATGTGCTGCTTGCCATGCCTGAATATCTTGCTGATATTGAGCCAATTGCTGATCGATCTGCTGAAGTTGGCTGATAAATTCTTGCAATTTTAAATGGGTTTGATGCCACTGTTTTTCGGCCTGCACCGTGCATTGCCGCTGTTGTTCTAAAGCCTGCGCTAAGGTCTTGGCTTGCTGATCCAGCGCATCACGCCATTCTGCAGTGACACGGTAGACTTGTCCTGCATGCGCTTTGGTCAGTTCAGCCAGTTGTTGACGCAAGTCTTTGCCTTGCTGAATCAACTGCTCTACAGACTGGCTCAATTGAGCAAAATTTTGCTGTTCCAATTGTAGTCGATACTGGCTTTTGTCCAAGATCTGCTGCTGTTGATGCAGGTCGGATTCCAGCTGCTTTTGTACTGCCAACTGCTGCATGCGCTGCTCTAATTGTCGTTGCAACTGAGGTAAGCAGAGCATAGGCGGTTGCGACTGGTATTGCTCGGGCAGGATGCTTAAAACTGGGTGGATCAGCTGGTCGAGTTGCTGACGTTGCTGTAGAGCCAGTTGTAATTGGTGCAATTGCTGTTGTTGTTGACGCCATTGTTGTAATTGTTGCTGGAGCTGTTGTTCCTGCTGTTGGGACAGTTCTAGCTGCTGGACCAGACTTTGAGTGTGATTTGCCAGTAGCTGGATGAATGTAGGAAGATCATTGTGCTGCTCGGTAATCACTTCCAGTTTAAGTAGTTGAGATTTACAGTCAGCAGAGGATTGTTGAATCTGGTTTTGCAGGATCTGGCAACGCTGTTGCTGCTGCTCAATTACTGTTTGTGCTTTGGATATTTCAATACGTTGCTGCTGCTGAGATTGCAGTTGCTGATCGAGCTGCTGTTTTGCCTGCCGTAACTGTTGCTCCTGTAACTGGCTTAGGCTCTGTTCCAGACGTTCATGGGCGGCATCGACAAAAGGATGGACGATACTCCCACAGACCATGCATGGCTCATCCGGTTTTAACTGGCCACGAAGATCCTGCACACTTTGTGCATGCAATAAACGTTGCTGGGCTAGTATTTGTTCCAGGTGTTCATAGGCCTGTTGTTCAGCCTGAATCTGCTGATGCAGTGCCTGTTCGGCCTCTTGCTGCATTTTCAGTTGCTGCTGTTGGCTATCTACAGCAGAGTGCAGTTTTTCAAATTCTTGTGATTGTTGAACGACTTGTTGCACCTGCTTTTGCAACAGGTCGAGCTGACGCTGTTCCGCTTGGCGTTGCTGACGCATTTCCTGAATGGTTTTGAACTGCTCTTCCAGCTGTTCCAGACTATGATGCTGTTGTATCCACTGGTTCAGATTTTCTGAAAGTGCTGTAACGGTTTTTTCCAGTTCAGGCAAAGGCAGCTTCAGGCTGTCCGGATTCTGTTGCTGCAGTTGCTGATACTGACGCATAAAGTCTTGTATGCGTTGCAAGGTACTTTGCGGCTCCAGATCGAATACATTTAAAA
Source organism: Acinetobacter endophylla (assembly GCF_053543775.1). Taxonomy (NCBI): domain Bacteria; kingdom Pseudomonadati; phylum Pseudomonadota; class Gammaproteobacteria; order Moraxellales; family Moraxellaceae; genus Acinetobacter; species Acinetobacter endophylla. The sequence continues at coordinate 76,369 of NZ_JBLVOM010000312.1, forward strand.
AGCCAGATTCAGCCAATTGCTGTGCAACTTTTTCTTGCCGAGCTTGTAGTTGATTCAAAGTCTGTTGTTGCTGTCGCAGTTGTTCTTCTAAAGGCTGTAGACGAAGAGTTTGAAACTGGCTTTGCTCTGCATGCAGTTTTTTGTACTGCTCTGATACCGTCTCAATTGCATGATCCAGTCTTAAACCTGCTTCCAGATGCGGTTTCAGGTCTGCCAAGTGTTGCTGAAACTGTTGCTGCTGTTGTTGTAAGGCTGTAAGTTTGGCTTCTTCTGCTACAAAGCTCTGTTTGAGCGTTTCAAATTCCAGCGTAAATTGGGTGTGCTGGTGCTGAATCAGCTCTTTTTGAGGGGCTAGACGGGTACGACTGACAAACTGATCCCGGATCGACTGGAATTCATCCAGCTGCTCCAGTAGCTGTTGCTGTCCTGCAGACTTATTTACTGCATCCTGCTGTACTTCGTAGACTTCTTTTTTTGCATGGACTTCTGCATAGAGTTTATGTCGGTCCAGATGCCATTGTTTCTCATTTTCCAGCAGTTTTTCTGATTGCTGCAAATTCTGAAGTTGTAAAGACAAAGAGCTCTGCTGCTGTTGTAAAGCGCTGATGTCTTCTTCAGACAGAATTTCAATATGCCCGATCAGCTTTTCCAGATCGTTGCGCTTGTTTTTGACTTCGCTGAATTTCTCTGCAGCTTTCTGACTAACCAGACTGAAAATCTGTGAATTGGTGAGATATTCCAGCAAGTCTGCGCGTTCATTATCTTTGGCTTTAAGAAAGGCACCAACTTCCGACTGTGCCAATAAAACTGCGCGGGTAAACTGCTCAAAACTTAAGCCCACCAGTTTTTCAATGAGGGGGGTGACTTCCGATATTTTTTGCGTCAGTGTCGTGTCATCATCCAGACATTTGACGTAGCGGTCTACTTTTAGATTGCCATCGACTTTCTGGCGTGCCCGTTTAATTTCCCAGCGTGCCATATAGCGTTTGCTGTCGAGTGCAATAAATTCCAGTTCGGCAAAACCATGCACGCAGCCACGGCGCAGAATATTCTTGGAATCCTTGATGGACACATCCTGACCGCCAGTATCTTTGAGGCTGCCTGTGGCACCTTTTAGGCGGGGGATTTCATTATATAGCGCCAGGCACATGGCATCGAGCAGGGTGGATTTCCCGGCACCAGTTTTGCCGGTGATGGCAATCAGGCCGGCATGAGCCAAAGGACTCGATTCAAAATCAATATGATGAGTGCCGGTGAGGGAGGCCAGATTATGAAGACTTAGACGTAAAATTTTCATGGCCGATCCTAGGCTTGTTGTTTTTGTGCAAGTTCGTGTTGGGCTTCATTCAGTAATTCCTGAAAATCCCGTTGTACCGAATGATCCTGCTCATAGCCCATTTTTTTCCAGATATTGAAAAATAGCGATTCCGGGGTAGGGGGTGCCAGATCAATTTTAGACTGGCTTGAACTAAGGTCGACCTGTTGCTGGTAAATCCGGCTGATGCGCAGCAGTCGGTAACGGTTAGCAGGTAGGGCCTGTTCTATTTGCTGACGCAGGTCTACCGGAGGCGGCGCATCGGTCGTGTATTCCACTTCCAGAAAATGCCGTGCAGAAAGCTGCTCGATTTCTCCGGCAGGCAAGGCCTGAATTGTAGCTATTAAATTTTCCAGCTTTTCACGAATGCGGAACAGCTCGACAGTACGCGGAATGCTTAAGGCATCGTACTGAAAGCGGTTTTCCGGGTTTTGTTCAGGGTCAATCCTGACTTCAACTATTTGATGCTTATAATTAATCTCACTAAATGACAGCGGAATTGGGGAGCCACTATAGCGAATATGCGGCTGACCAACCTTTTGTGGTTTATGCAAATGCCCTAGCGCGACATAATCAATCATGTCATCAAACAGCGCCGTCGACAGGGCCTCTTCATTGCCGACAATAATCGGACGTTCAGAGTCGGAGGTCTCACCACCTTGCATGTGCGCATGTGACATTAAAATTAGTGCCTGATGTGGCTGTTTGCGGGCTCTGGCTTCGGCAATCAGTTGTTGATGTAGATAACTGATCGCGTTCTGGTTATTGCTGGTATGTTCATTCAGTCCGGTAATTTCGGCACTGCGTAAATAGGGTAGGGTCAGACACCAAGCGATGATATTTTTATCCTGATCATAAATAGGAATCAGCAGACGATCCAGGTTCAGGGTATTTTCTGCCGTGCGGCCTACAATTCCCACTGCTTTGGCATTAAATTTGGCCAGCAAGGGTTCAACCTGTTCGATCCGGTAACCGGAATCATGATTGCCTGCAATCATTAGGGTTTGCATATGCGGCGCCAAGTCATGAGCATCGGCCAGAAACTGGTACAGCTGTCTTTGCGCACTGGAAGCTGGATTGATCACATCAAAAATATCGCCGGCAATCAGCAAGGCATGCGGTTGCTTTTTTTTAATTTGCTCAAGTAGCCAAGTCAAAAACTGCGCATGTTCAAATTCACGGTCATGGTTATGGAAAAATTGTCCCAGATGCCAATCGGAAGTGTGAAGAAAATGAACCGCCATGTAATGAACCCCTAATATCTGCCTTGCTACTATAGGAAAAAGCACAGGTAAAAATCTACTTGAAAACGATATTTCAGCGAATTGTTTGTGATGTGGGGGCTGAATTTATTTTGATCAGTATGAAAATAAGCAAAGGATTACAACTAAATCATCAGATATCGAAGGCTCTGCAAGCTATCAGATTTTAAAAAAATAAGGATTTTAAAAAAATAAAAACCGACGATTCGAGTGATGATGAAATCGTCGGTCAAATTTGTGTTACATGAAGATTTTGGCTGCTATTCAAAATTTCCCTGTACACTGGACTTATTGCTTTAGCTCTAAAGGTCAGCAAAAATTCGTGGATGCCAGTCCAAATTTTTGTACCTTGTACCCTATATAACGTCACCCTGTAGTGGATGGTTGACAATAAAATGAAAAAAAACCTGATTTTTTTTATACTAGCTTGTTGAAGATCACTGAGTCATGCATATGTTGCCGCTAAGTCGTTATTTTATCTGGTTTTTCGTTATATGTTTTATTTTTACCTGTATTTGCGGTGTACTGGCAGCCTTGCTGCCGATGGGCATGGGCGCAGTTTTGACGATTGTTCCCTATCTGGTGGCCATGATTTGGGTGCTTTTTAAATTTCTAAAACAGCAAAAACGTGCGCCGACCCAAGCAGAGCGTAAAAAATTCACCTTGGGTTTTAGCCTGATTTACTGGGGCTATAATTTATTATTCCTCTTGCTCGGTATTGTCATTGCCACCCGTTCCAATCCGAATGCCTGGCAGGACTTTCTGTTGTATCTACAGCAGCCACAATTTATGAGTATTGTGCTGATCATGTTCCTGATGATCGCAATTCCACTGTATCTGCTGACCTACTGGTTTTATGGCAAGCAGGCCCAGCGTATGGCAGAGAAAATGTTTGGCCATCCACCTCAGTAAGTATAGATGAATCATTTTGTGACCTGATCTTCATAAATTAATTGAATGATGAAAGATACAAATTCTCCACTACAAAAATATTCCTGCTTTAAAAAAGCTGAAGATGAGTGGCGTATAATTTAAACCAAGAAAATAATAAGGCGAAGAATGACTAATGTATAAACCTGTAGTGCTGGTGACGGGAGCGAGTGGTTTTATTGGCAGTCATCTCGTGCGTTTTTTACTGGAGCGTGATTATCGGGTGATTGGTCTGACCCGTCAGAAAAATAAACCTGAACTACATCCAGACTTCCACTGGATTAACCAGCTGGATGAATTAAAACAGCATCAGATTGATTATGTGGTGAATCTGGCTGGCGAAAGCATCGGTCAGGGCCGTTGGACAGCAGCGCGTAAAAAGAAATTGCTGGATAGCCGTTTAGACACCACCAAACAGTTATTTGATTATTTAGAAAAATATCAGATTAAATCGAAACGGATTATTTCGACATCCGCCGTTGGTTATTATGGCATTGATCCGGCTGAGCGCTGGGAACAGTTCTGCACGGAACAAAGCCCGCCACAAGATATTTTTATGTCTGAACTTTGTGCGAAGTGGGAACAGCTGGCCTTGTCCTATACGAACCAGAACACCAAGATTGTTCGCTTTGCTGTGGTGTTTGGCAAAGGTGGCGGGATTCTTCCGCAGATGCTATTGCCGATTAAATTGAATCTCTTCGGGCGGATTGGTCATGGACGTCAGCCAGTGACCTGGGTACATTTAGAGGATGTACTGCGTGCGATTGAATTCTTGATGCTTGAGGATACGACCGAGCAGATCTTTAATGTGGTCGCGCCAGAAAAAAGCAGTCAGGCCCAGTTTGCACGAACTGCGGCCCAGATTCTGAAGCGCAAACCCTTATTGCCATTACCCGCATGCAGTCTGAAAATAATGCTGGGAGAACAATCCCAACTGGTATTAAACGGTCAGTATGTACAGCCCAAAGCCTTGCAGGAGGCTGGATTCCAGTTTCATTATCCAACCCTGAAAGAGGCGCTGGATAATATCCTAAAGCGCTAAGCGACTGGGCTCTAATAAACGGAGTGGATCATAAGGATCTGGATCAACGATTGGCGTTTGTTCAAGGATGAGTTGAGCGAGCAGTTTGCCTGAGGCCGGCCCCATACATAAACCATTCCGGAAATGTCCAAAATTGGCCCAGGCATTTTGTAGCTTGGGAATTTTGCCAATATAAGGAATACCATCGGGTGAGCTGGGTCTTAATCCGGCCCATTGCTTGACCAGCGGAAAATCTGCCAGTTCCGGCACCATCTCGATGCACGCCTGTAAAATATCCTGCCGAATTTCGCTAGAAGGCGAGGTGTCAAAACCGACCTGACGCATACTGGACCCACATAAAACATGCCCGTCTTGTCGTGGAATCAGATACATGACCTTATGCATGCACATGGTCGGCAGCCAGTTTTCTGGCGTTTTAAACAGCAGCATCTGACCTTGCACCGGTTGTACCGGAATTTCCAAACCAAGTTGCTGTGACCAGTATTGTGACCATGCTCCGGTTGTGAACACATACTGATCTGCCTGAAAAAGCCGGCCATGTTCATCTGAGATACTGTTTACACAGCCTTGCTGAATATTGAGCCGAGTGATTTTACAGTCTTCTTGCCAGGTGACACGAGGATGGTGCTTCAAATAGCGAATGATCGACTGTAATAACCGTGGATTACGGATATTGGCCAGTTCAGGGAAATAAATCGCCTGTTTGAATTTGCTCTGATTAATTCTGGGATTGATCTGTTGCAGTTTAGCTTGATCAAGTAATTTTGCCTGTTGCTGCGGCTCTTGATGTGTTGCGGCATAACTTAAACCGATTTCAAAATCGGATTCATCAAAAATCAGCATACCTGTTTCATGAATCTGGAAATCGATGCCAGTGACAGGTTGCAGTTTTTGATTCCAGTCCTGATACAGCGGTTTGGCATGTCGGGCCAGAGCATTTACAGCAGCGGGATAACGCCACGGATACATCGGGGAGAGGATGCCTCCTCCAGCCCAGGATGCAGCCTGCCCGGCGGCCTGTTGATCAAAAAGGGTAACAGAACATCCCTGTTGAAGCAGTTCCAGCGCCGACATCAGACCGGTGATGCCAGCGCCGATAATGGCAATATGCATTGCGCCGAAATCCTTTTACTTCATGTCTTTCAGTTTAAGCGCAGCTTCTTCAGCAAAATAGGTCCAGATACCATCTGCACCGGCACGACGACAGCTCATCAATGATTCTAAAATGACGCTATCAGATAACCAGCCATTTTGAATTGCCGCAGCCAGCATCGCGTATTCGCCACTGACCTGATAGACAAAGGTTGGTACGCCAAAAGTGTCTTTGACTTCGCGGACGATATCCAGATAAGGCATGCCCGGTTTAACAATCACCATGTCTGCACCTTCCTGAATATCCAGCGCAATTTCATGCAGGGCTTCAGCACGGTTACCGACATCCATCTGGTAATTGTATTTATTGCCGCCTTTTAAGTTGCTGGCAGAACCGACTGCATCACGGAACGGGCCATAGAAACTTGATGCATATTTGGCTGAATAGGCCATGATCGAAGTATAGATATGACCATTTTGCTCAAAGGCCTGACGAATCGCACCGATCCGGCCATCCATCATGTCACTTGGAGCAAACACATCTGCACCGGCTTCGGCATGGCTCAAGCCCTGTTTAATCAGGCACTCGACCGTTTCATCATTTAAGACATAACCGTTCTCATCAATAATGCCGTCCTGACCATGCGTGGTATACGGGTCTAATGCGCCGTCAGTAATCAGCACCATTTCCGGCAGTTCTTTTTTCAATAAACGCAAGGTGTTTTGCACTAGACCATCTTCACGCCATGCGGCTTCTGCAGTCAGGCTTTTATCTTCTTGTGGGGTGACCGGGAACAACGCCAGTTTATTGACACCGAGTTCCAGCAGACGTTCTGATTTTTTTAACAACAAGTCCGCTGACAGGCGCTGGATATTCGGCATACTTGGAATATCTTGGGTCTGGTTTTGTCCTGGGAGGACAAATACTGGATAAATGAGATGATCTGCCGCGAGATGGGTTTCACGAACCATCGAACGTAAATGTTCATTTTTACGAATACGACGCATGCGAGTTGCAGGAAACGCGGGACGATTGAACGTATAAGTCATAAAAATCTCAGTAATCAGTATTAAACTAGGCCTCTATTGTAGCCCTAACTCAAATTTTTGGGCATAAATTAGCGGTTTTTTATTGTGGTGGATTCGGGCAGAGTGATGAGTAAGACAGAGAGAAACTGGACGGGTAATATACATCTGGGCTCGAAAGTGGATATTGATGTAGTCCTGAACCAGCTGGTACATGCTTTTAATAGCTCTCCTTTTTTTAAGCATAACGGCATGACCATGCGGGTGGTCGAGGGCCAGATTGAGGCCTATGTAGAAATGCAGGATTTCATGATTGGTAATGTGGCTTTCCAGATTCTGCATGGCGGTCTGGCTGCAACTGTACTGGATAGTGTCGGTGGTATTGTGGCCATGGGCGAGCTGTATAAAAAAGCTGAACCGGAAACGATTGCAGATACCATTAAAAAAGTATCGCGTCTGGCGACGGTCGATATGCGGGTGGATTATCTGGCGCCTGGACGTGGCAAATATTTTATCGCGCGTGCAGAAACCTTACGTTTGGGGCGTAAGGGCTGCACCATGCGCATGACCATGGTCAATGATGAAGATAAGGCGATTGCAACAGCGATTGCTTCTTATGCCTATTAATGAAATCGTGAACTGAGGGAGTTAAAAGCACTGTTTAACAGTGCTTTTTTATGATGATCAAATATGAACCTAGAGGATTTAGAGATCAGATTTAGCCCGTTTCAAGGCATTTTGCCATTTGGCTAAATGCATTTCTCTTTCGTCATTTTGCATTTTGGGTTCAAAAGCACGGTCCAGCTGCCAGGACTGGGAAATTTCATCCAGGTTTGAAAATACGCCAGCTTTTAATCCGGCCATAGCGGCCGCGCCCCAAGCAGTAGCTTCCAGCATTTTCGGACGCAGTACCGGTACATTCAGAATATCGGCCTGAAATTGCATCAGCATGTCATTGCTGCTGGCACCACCATCAACCCGCAGTTCTTTAAGAGGATGTGCAATATCAGATTGCATCGCACTGAGCACATCCGATACCTGAAAGGCGATTGATTCTAATGCGGCACGAGCGATATGCGCTTTGGTCGTACCGCGTGACATGCCACAGAGTAAGGCACGTGCTTCACTATCCCAATGCGGCGCGCCCAGTCCGGTAAATGCGGGAACCAGAACCACGCCGTCACTATGCTCGACCTGATGCGCCAGTTTTTCCACATCACTGCTTTTTTGAATAATTCCGAGGCCATCGCGTAACCATTGCACTACAGCACCAGCCATAAATACGCTGCCTTCGAGCGCATAGGTAGTTTGGCCCTGGGCTTGCCAGGCGAGAGTAGAAAGCAGCTTGTTCTGGCTAAGCTGAATGTTATGTCCGGTATTGAACAGCATAAAGCAGCCAGTACCATAGGTGTTTTTAGCACTGCCCACCTCAAAACAGGACTGGCCAAAGAGTGCAGACTGCTGATCCCCCAAAATTCCGGTAATGGGAATATTGGCCCCCAGTAAGCCAGAAGCCGTGTCAGCGACATAACAGTCAGAAGAGATAATTTTCGGTAAGACCGAAACCGGAATATTAAACAGCTCGAGTAGCTCTTCATCCCACGATTGTTGCTGCAGATTCATTAACATGGTACGAGAAGCGTTACTGGCTTCAATGACGTGCTCTGCACCTTGGGTCAGATTCCAGATCAGCCAGCTATCGATAGTGCCAAATGCCACATGGCCCTGTTCAGCAAGTGCCCGTACCCCCTCGACATGCTCTAAAAACCAGACCAGTTTTCCCGCACTAAAATAAGGATCAATCCGTAGGCCGGTTTTTTGCTGAATTTTGGACATCAGGCCTTGTTCAATCAGCCGGTTACACCAGTCAGATGTACGACGGTCCTGCCAGACGATTGCCGGAGCGAGCGGTTTGCCGTTTCTACGATCCCAGACTACGGTCGTTTCGCGCTGGTTAGTCAGGCCAAGGGCTTTAATATCTTTTGCCAGAATACCTGCAGTCGCCAAAGCTTGTTGTACCACGGCAATCTGTGAGCTCCAGATTTCTTGAGCATCCTGTTCCACCCAGCCCGAATGTGGGGTGTGGATATGCGTTTCACGTTGAGCCGTTGCCTGAACTTGTCCATGTTCATTAAAAATAATGGCCCGACTTGACGTAGTTCCCTGATCTAGTGCCAGTAAATAGCTCATAATTTTTCTGTTATTTGGCTTGAAAAGTAAAATATTAGCGCAATAATGTAATTAAGCGCATCAAGTTGTGTAAATATTCAGAAAATACATCGTAATTTTTGACATTTATGCTATGATTGCCTTGTACTTTGGGGGTGTTTCTGGCTTCGACGCTGGTGATGAAACTCATAGATGCATGCCGAGAGCGCATTTTCTCTCGTAAATCAAATTTGCATTTTTTAGTCGCAAACGACGAATCATACGCTCTAGCTGCCTAAGGGCAGCTTGTCCGCCTCTCCGAATACTTGTGGTTAGAGAGTCCGACTGAAGCGCACGCACACAAGTCCGTATAAAGCCAAGCCTCGGGGCTTTGTACTAAATCAAGAGGATCGCGATTTGTACCCTGTTCGTCGGGTCACAAAGAGTTAAAACAATAGACGATATCTAAGCATGTAGTATTCTCGAGCGTAGTGCTGGCGGACGCGGGTTCAACTCCCGCCACCTCCACCAAAATTCTTTCCGAAGTAATCCATCGGAATCTAAAAAAGCCTTTAAACTCAATGTTTAAAGGCTTTTTTATTGGTTGTATTGTCCGACCCTATTCTAAGCTGTTTGACCCTATTTTTGCTTTATGAGGGTCAAAATTGGGACAATTTGACCCACTAAATAAGTTTAATTATGTGGGACAAAGATATGTCACTTACTGATGTGCAATGTAAAAAAGCACTACCGCAGGAAAAACAGTACCGCCTTTCTGATAGTAATGGTCTGTCTTTACGAATCGATCCGAATGGCAAAAAATATTGGTCTCTCAGATATACGGAAAATGGACAAAGAAAGTCCAAAGCAATAGGTATCTATCCTGAGCTAAGTTTAAAGCGTGCAAGGGAGATCGCGCTTGATCTGAGATATAAACTCAAAAATACAACTGAGGTCGAGCAGGAGCATCCTTGTTTTAAGGAAGTCGCAGAGGATTGGTTCAATAATCAAAAAGAAACCTGGTCATCGAAACATATTAGTAATGTACGAGCTTCATTGGATGAGCTTTATATTGCTCTCGCTAATAAGCGTATTAATCAAATTCAGGCACCTGAGATTCTGCAGATCGTTAAGAAGATTGAAGCTAGAGGCTCACTTGAAATTGCAAAACGTACCTTATCTCGTTGCGGCATGGTCATGAAGTATGCAATTGCGCATGGTTATCGTTATGATAATCCGGCAGGTGATCTAGTTTATGCTCTCAAGAATAAAAGAGTCAAAAACCTGGCTTCCCTTACTGCTTCTGAAATGCCTGAATTTTTAAGAAGGGTAAGAGCATACCCAAGTGATGCTCAGACACATCATGCGATTATTCTGATTATGCTGACAGGTGTTCGGGTTAGTGAGTTGCTGCAAGCACGCTGGGAAGAATTTGATTTGGAAGGACGTAAGTGGGATATCCCTGAAGAACGAATGAAGAACCGTCTTCCGCATCGTGTACCGTTGACGGACATGATGATTGCTGAGCTTCAAGCTTTACGTTTAACACATAATCAAGTGCTGTTATTTCCCCATCGTCTAAATAATAAAGAACCGATGCGTAGTGAGTCTATTTTGGCTGTGATCAAACGTTCAGGCTATGCGGGACGAATGACCACACATGGTTTTAGATCTTTATTCAGTACTATCGTAAATGAATCGAATCTGTTTAATCCAGATGCCATTGAGCGCCAACTTGCTCATGTGCCTCAAAATAGAATTCGCTCGGCATATAACCGAGCGCAATATTGGGATGAGCGAGTGAGAATGATGGAGTGGTATGAGGGGGAAGTGAAGGATTGGCTGAATTAAATGACTAAAAAAAGTCACAAAAACCACGCTAAAAAGCGTGGTTTTTTTTCATCGTTATAACTAAAACCTCAGTAGGTGCAATGTCTTAATAGTTTTTAAATAGGAGTCTAAATTTTAGAGCATAGGGTTTAAAAGTATATAAATGGGGTATAACAGTTTTTATTTTTTATTGATAGAAGACGGAAAGCTTGAAATATAAGGGTCAAAGGTGTTAATTTTTAACTATTATCTAAAAATACTAGAATATTTCAATCATGAATAAATTAAATCTTAAAGTTTTTAGGGAGCTCCCCGAAATTGGGCAATTAGAAAAACTGAGTGATAAAGAAATTTTTGGTTTTTTGAAGCGTTACTATACTGATAGTTATCAGCTTTCAATTACTCAAAATAGGAAAATTCATAAAGGCATATTTCTGGAGACTATCGAAACTTTAGAAACACTGTATGAGCGTTTAGAGTTAGTTGAAGAATTTATTGGTTATACGAAAGTAGATTGGGAAGACGCTTGTCTTTCAAAAAATGAGGCGAGAAAAAAGCAGATAGTTGAGTTTTATAATGGTCTAGTAGTAGATGTTGCACTTATGAAACTAACAACTACGTATTACAAGTTACTACAAAAAATTCATGCTTTTATTGATTTTATAGATAAAGAAAGATCATGTATCTTCAGAAGTGAGATTCAATCTGACAGGTGGAAAGTTGAAGACTTTCCTCATGAGAATGTATTTGAGACGATTGATCAATATAAGCATTATTTAAGTGATCAAAACAACTATAAATTTAATTTCGATCAAGATAAAAATAAAGATGAGAAAATTGCCTGTGAAATTTTGGATGTGCTAAATGGCGTTAAGAAAATTAGACAAGCACTTGTATTGGTAAAATTTCAGGTACGAGATTTTTCTGATAAGGAGATTAAAAATCTAACTCAAACTAGTCAAGTAGATCACATATTAGCTAAAGCTTCGGTCGAAAGAAAAATACAATTGTTAGTAGAGGAGTTAAATGATCTTGAATTAGGGAATCATTTACCTTGGTTATCTATCCTTATAAAAGGTGAGATAGAGCTGAATGGTGAAGTTCGATTAATGCTTGGATTTATTCTAGACAGTTCAACACATCAAATAGATACCAATCAAATCAAGGAGTCATTACATAGTGATTTAGATACATTTTTTCATGGTAGTAAGATTGCTCCTTTTATTCAGTCGAAAATCATTGCGATTGATCAAATTCTTGATCACTTAGGTGTAAAAGAAATAAAAGAATTCAAACTCCCCAATCGTAAAAAAATGTCTCTTATGCTGAAGTGGTTTGTAGGATTGTTTTATGGAATGGGAAAGATTATTAGTCCTGATAATTACACTGTCGAGAGTAAATTAGTTACTGTTCCTGTACGTCTAATTACAAGAAAAGCTGATTGTCATTTAAAAGATCGAAATGATAAGAGAAAGTCAAAAAGACAAGAAAAAGATGATCTAGAGAAAAAGTCATATGATTTTAACTCAGTATGGGAGGATACCAGTTTAGTTAAATATGCCCCTGAATATGCGAAGTCCATTCATCAGTTTTATGGAAAGTTACAATACTCTGAAGAATTAGAGAACTGGCAAATAAAAATATTACAAAGAGTCAATTTGTTCCTAGCTTATTTAGAGGATGGATCTATTGACAATTTAGCCGCAGGACTGTCGATTAACCCTAATCCTTCTAAATGGCCGAATATGGTCAGGATGTATTTAGCTCTGTTAGATAATAGTAGGGATATCGATTTTTCTGGAATAGCTAATTGGACTATCTACAATACTTCATTGCTTCAGAGAAATTTAAGCTTGTCATTTTTAAAACGCCAATTACATGATAGAAATCTGGCTGAGGTGGCAGATCTAATAGCACGAGAGCTAGAAATAGTGAAGCAAAGCAATATCTCAATACCTCCAAGCAAACTATGTTATATGGAGAAGTTGGCACAAAAGAACGCGATATCAGCAAGGCACTATTTAAAAAATAGTTTTAAAGAAACTACAGTTCTACTGCGCTTTAAAATTGATAATAGTGAAAGTCGATTGGATATTAGTAGCTTAAAAATCATTGTTACTCAGTTTTTAAAGAAAGTAAAACGAGCTCCAAAGAGTATAGGAGCACATTTAGATGCTTATATTGGATACTTTGTTCTTCTTGATGGGAGATACTACTCTATTGACTGCACGGCTATTTTTTACCTTCGTACAGAGGCTGTTGTAGAAGATGTAAAATTTGAATTCGAGAACTATTGGAAGGAATTTACTAAGAGGTATACTGCTAAGCAAAAAGATACCCAGGAATTACCGGTCTTGAGAATAATTCCTAGTTTGTGGTTTAAAGAAAGCGGATCTCAGTATTTTGTTGTAAATAAAAGAGACAAGCTTATTCCACAGCTGATAAATGATCTTGTGAATTTCTATACTGCATATGAATACTTCGGTGGATATAAAAATACAGGACATAGCAATCATAAAAGACCTGAGCTATTTTTGAGAGGGAGAAATCGAAAGCCAATTGAGAAAAGTGAAGTAGATAAGCAATCACAACAATCTGATACTCAGGTCTTTCAGAAGGAGGGGATTCGAAATAATGAAAATTCAAAAGCAATTGTTGATGATCAAAAACAAGATTGGGACAGAATTGATGAGATTAAGAAGGAAAGGGTGCGAAATGCATTACTCAACCTGAAGCCTTTGACATCAACAGATGATTAATAATGATCATCAATATTTTGTAGCATTACAAAAAAATTGTCGCTTCGATATAGATAGGATATTTACTATGTTTTATTAGGAATTACATGTGTCAGTTCTAAGCTTGAGTTAGTACAACTTACAAAAAATAGTCCAAGGTTAAAGAGGTATATAAAGCTATATAATAATATCTATTAAATATATGATTTTATATACACTCTCATTATATAGAGCTCTTATCTAATTATAATCTATAAGTAATTTCTTATTGATTAGCCCTATTGCTATGTATTAACCACAGGTACATAGCAATGGAACAAACTCGAATCAATCATTCTCCTCTTATTACTGCAATTGAGAACTTTGTAGAAGATACCATTAATCGTACAGAACCATGGGATAGTTACTGGTCCGGGTTAGTTGATTTACTCAAAGAACTGCAAGACCAATATAATCCAGATTTAAGATATTCAGCCTATAACGAAGCTATGATCGAACTCATGTTGGAACTAGAACAAAATTTGGAGTCAGATGTTATAGATAGCTCAATATTAGCTGAGCTGAGTTTTTATGATGTTCAGTCTGTTTTTGATAAGTTTGAAAAAAGGCATCAACGGGAGGTACAGCGATTTAAACAGGATGAGTTAAGAAATCGAATTAAGGCTCTAGAGTACACGGAAATGTTACTGGAACATTATTCTAAGTTGGCTATTATTCGTGTTGATCTTTCTTATAGACAGGATAAACGTACCTTTATTGATATATCAGATTTCAGAAAAGATATTCGAAGACTATTGGATCGATTACAGGATGGGGATCGCCATTTCAATGATTTACAGGGATATATCTATGCCCTAGAACAAGGCACTGAAAAAGGATATCACGCTCACTTCCTGTTGTTCTATGATGGTAATAAAGTACAAGCAGATCGTTACGTTGCAGACTGTATTATTGATACTTGGAAGAAGATCACAGATGAGACGGGAATAGGGTATAACTGTAATACTGCCAAAAATCGTGATAGTTACAAGGCTACGGGCAATGATGCTCTTGGTCGTGTAAATAGACAGGATGAGGGAAAACGAGCTAATGTTCTAAAAATAGTACGTTATTTTACTGAGCCAGCTAAAATTGAACAATATCTCAGGATAAAAGTAAAGAATATGCAGACCTTTGGTCATGGCAGATTCTATAAACCTTCGAGACGAGGGGTAGATAAGACATTAGAACGACTAAAATGGAAAAGTGAATAGTCATTCTGTTTATTAAGTTCTAAAATAAAATATAAGATATTGTAATCATGATTCTTTTGAGGATAATAGGGAAAATCCAATTATCCTCAAAAGTGAAATGAAAACACATAAGCTGAAATATTTAACTATAGGTCATATCGAGCAAATCAAAAAATTATGGGTTCCTGGTAAAGACACATTCAGTGACAAAGAGGCTTTCACTCGTTCTTTAGATGAAGAGCAATTGATCGAGCTTTTTTATATTTCAGGAGACTGGACTTATGAAGAAGCGGAGGAAGAGGTAAGGACTAGTCATGATGTCGCCTTTAATATCTGTAGAAAGCAAAGATTAGAGATGCTATATAATCTGATCTGAAAATAATCTCAGATATACATTATCTAGATGAAAACGAGTTTTTTAACTTTGCAAGGCTTGCCAATCGGTGAGCCTTTGTCATTTCTAGAGGTATATATTATGAGCTTAAATTGTCCTTATTGTTTATCGGATCATGTCATTCAGGTTGTCAATCAGCAGGTGAGTGGATCTGATTCTACAGGCTTAGCAGCATCTGCATCATTCGCAACCATCGGTGCATCCATTTCAAAGGGTTTACCTTTACCTGTATCACCACTGCTTGGAGGGCTTGCTGGTGCACTGATTGGTGGTTTATTTAGCAGTGTGTTTGATGAGCCTAAAAAGCCAATCACTATGACCTACTATCACTGTAATCAATGTCAGCAGAACTTCCGCTAATAACCTAGGAGATAAGAACGATGGCACATCAAATCGAACAAATCGCCTATGTTGGCGAAACCCCTTGGCATGGTCTAGGCAATCAGCTGAGTCCGAATCAACCATTGGAAGTCTGGGCACAGCAAGCTGGGATGGACTGGCGGATTGAATCCTCGAATGTCAGCTATATGGCACAGAATGAACGTGGTCAGAGCATCATCATGCCATTTGAAGAACAGCGAGTGTTATACCGTTCAGATACCCATGCGCCTTTGTCTGTGGTTAGTCAGCGTTATCAGGAAGTTCAACCCAAAGAGATTCTGGAGTTCTACCGAGATCTGACTGAGCAATCAGGCTTTGAGCTAGAAACCGCAGGGGTTTTGAAAGGTGGGAAGAAGTTCTGGGCTTTGGCACGTACAGGTCAAAGTACCGCATTAAAGGTCAAGGATGTCAGTAATGGTTATATTCTGCTGGCTACTGCGTGTGATGGCACTTTGGCAACTACAGCACAGTTCACCAGTATCCGAGTGGTCTGTAACAACACTTTAGCAATTGCTCTACGTGGACAAAGCAGTAGTGTAGGTATGGTGAAGGTTCCGCATAGTACCAAGTTTGATGCAGAGAAAGTGAAGCAGCAATTGGGTGTTTCAGTTCGTGCATGGGATGAGCACATGTATGAGATGAAACAGCTCACACAGCGTAAGATAAGTCAGCAAGAAGCCAAAGCCTACTTTGATGCCGTGTTCAACAACAGCACCATGTCAATTTCCGATCCTGAAGAAAACATTATTCAGTTCTATCGTAATGTCGCGCAGCAAGTTCAGGAGAAAAAGCCTGAACCGAATGGTCGTGCCATGAATAAAGCTTTAGAGATGTTTAATGGTCAAGGTCGTGGCGCTGACTTATCATCAGCCAAAGACACGGCTTATGGCTTACTGTGTTCAATCACAGAATTTGTGGATCATGAACGACGTGCCATGAGTAAAGATCACCGACTTGATTCAGCTTGGTTCGGTGCAGGTGCTGGTGTGAAACAACGAGGATTGGAGCAAGCGCTTGCTTTGATCGCCTGAAATTAACTTACTCACTTATGTTGAAATCAAGTCACCCCAAACAAATGCTAGTCATAGCACTCATGTAACCCCTCTCAATTAAAACAGCAAACAAATCGCCATACCCGACCTTGTGTCGGGTATGGCTTTTTTATGCGTTTCTTTTACAGAGATCAGAATTTATAAGGATAATCCCATGAATCAAATTGTATCTATTTCACATCAGCCTACGACTATAGGATCAAAGATCGTAGTCAATCCAACCATCACCACCAAACGCTCAACAGTAGCCAAGCGGCTGGTTAACACCAAAGGGATGGAGTATCAGGACTGGCTCGAAGTTCGTAAGCAAGGCATTGGCAGCAGTGATGCCGCGACTGCCTGTGGTCTCAATCCCTATATGTCGATGCTGGAACTCTGGCTGATTAAAACTGGACGACAGACTCAATTCATAGAAGATGAAAGCTCAGGTGTAGCACCGCTGTATTGGGGTAAGCAGCTGGAATCTTTGGTGGCAGAGTTCTATAGCATGCACACCAATAACAAGGTACGCAGAATCAATGCGATACTTCAGCATCCTGATCCCGATAAACACTTTATGTTAGCCAATCTGGATTACAGCGTGGTCGGCAGTGAGGACGTTCAAATCCTGGAATGCAAAACCGCAGGTGAGCATGGAGCAAAATTGTGGCGTGATGGTGTGCCTTTATACGTGCTTTGTCAGGTGCAACATCAACTGGCAGTGACTGGTAAACAGGCAGCGCATGTTTGTGTCTTGATTTGTGGGCATGAAACCAAGATCTTCAAAGTGACACGGTCTGAATCGGTGATTGAGCATATTGTTAAAGCAGAACGATATTTCTGGGAATGTGTGGAAAAGGATATACCGCCATCAGTCGATGCCAGTGAATCCGCAGCTAAAGCGATTCAACAACTTTATCCAGCGCATGTCCCTCTGAGCGTTGAAGATCTCTCGCAAAATGAAAATGCCAATTTGATGTTTGATCAGCTCATCAAAATGAAAGAAGAGATTCAGCATAAGCAGGAACGCTTTGACCAGCTTAAACATGAAATTCAGATGATGATGCAAGACAAAGAAAGGGCTGTCTTTGCTCATGGCTCAGTGGTCTGGAAGAAAGCCAAGGACTCCATCAGCCTCAATACCAAGGCATTGCTTCAGCACCAGCCTGAACTCCTCCAGCTTTATCCACTTGAAAAGCAGGGCAGTCGTCGATTCAACATCTATACCGACTAAGCCCGATCTACAGCACCAAATCGAAAATTCACAAAAATCGCTCCCCGCTCTCTACCCTTCGGTAGAGAGCAAATCGGTCGCGATCTCTGTAGCACTTTATCTGGCTCTACATTCTTTGGGTAACTTATTTGGTCCTTGTTCCGACCTACATACATAGACCCAAATTTGTAACTTAATACATTAAGGAATATCAACATGATTAAAGGTTTAGCAATTACCCCACCAATCCTGGGACGGATCAGTATCGGTCGGATGATCGAGAAGAATGGTAAGCGATTGCCTGAAAAGGATGACCAGTTCACCATTACTTCCCAGATTCAAAGCAAAGAAGGCTGGGTCAAACATCCATTAGATGATCAGCTTAGAGCGAATACTCCCAATCAAAAGCTACGCTCAATCCCCGTCAGAATGATCTTTAATGATCCTGATTTGAACTTGCGCGCTGAATACACCTTATTTGACCGACAGACCGGACGGCCAGTCTGTGTTGGTAATGGAGAAACCTGCCAGCGATTAACCAATCAAGGTGTAGAGCAACATCCCTGTCCATCCCCTGATTTATGTCCATTGGCTCAAGGAGGGAACTGCAAGCCTTACGGGCGTTTGCATGTGAACTTGGATGATTCGGATGAATTTGGCACCTTCATCTTTAGAACTACAGGCTTTAACAGTATTCGAACTTTGGCTGCACGGCTGAGTTATTACCATGCAGCATCAAATGGCTTGTTGTCATGTCTACCCTTGCAATTGATATTGCGGGGCAAGAGTACGACACAGAGTTATCGTCAACCGGTCTATTACGTGGATCTGACTTTAAGAGAAGGGATTAGCTTGAATGAAGCGATTATTCAGGCGAAGCAAATTGATGAACAGAGCAAGCAGGCGGGGTTTTATCAGGAAGCTTTAGACTTTACCGCAAGGAAGGGTTTTGGGAATGGAAGGATGGAGGTCGATATGGAAGAAGGTTTGGATGTGGTTGAAGAATTTTATCAGCCTGTCGGAGGTCAGCAGATCGAAGAGACTCAGACTGCATTTGATATTCAACAGGGATTGAAAGGATCTGTGACGGCTTTGAATTAAATCAGACAAGGTAAAACCTTACAAGATTGCCGTATCTCATGAGCGAGTTGCTCGAAATCATGAGATAGGAGTAAACATCATGAATGCATTTGTAGGTCAAACTTTTCAAATGAATCAACTGATTAGTATCAAGCAAGTCATGGAATTTGTCGGTGTGGGGCGTTCTACCATCTACGAGATGATGGATGAGGACTCACCTTACTATGATCCAACCTTTCCAAAGAAAGTTAAAATTACTCAAAATCGTATCGGCTGGTCAGCTTATGAGATCCATCAATGGATTGAAAGTAAGTTGGCGAGTCGGGAATAAGGGATGCTCTTAGCTCCCTTATTTTTTTGTTTTCTTGTAGACTGAAAATGTCTTTTAGCCTAAGTTTCCGTAATGAAAACAATAGACTACTACAATAAACATGCAGAAGAATTTACAGCTTCAACGTTTGAAGTTGATATGGAAAGCCTATATCAGCCATTTTTAGCTGAGTTGCCTGAGAGAGCGTATATCCTTGATGTTGGCTGTGGGGCTGGGCGTGACACTTTAGCTTTTGAAAATAAAGGCTATAAAGTCGATGCAATAGATTACTCAGAAGAGCTTGTAGAAAGAGCAACCTTACTTACCGGTATTCAAGTGAAGTTGCAGAGCTTTTATGAGATTGATGAGCATGAAGTTTATGATGGCGTGTGGGCATGTGCATCATTATTGCATTGTGAGCGTGATCGCTTAGCTAAGGTCATTGGACTGTTGATAACAGCCTTAAAACCAAATGGTGTGCTATATATGTCATTTAAGTATGGCGATAGTGATCGAGAAAAGGACGGTCGAGCATTTACCGATTTAGATGAAGAACAAGCAGGGGCTTTGCGAGGCCAGTTTGATCATGTTCAACAAATTAAGCAGTGGATCACGGTAGATCAGCGACCTGATAGACAAGAAAAATGGCTCAATTTGCTTTGGAAAAAATATGCCTAATTTTATTCCTACAGCGCAGGAGCAGCTTAAGTTCCTTAAAAATATTCAGCTGATTTTACAATCAGGGAGTTTTAGTAGTACCTATAAATTCGCTCTCTTGATTAGTCTTAGCCGATTGGCTATTGAAAAAGGTGAAGACTCAGGCAAAAGTCTATCACTTGAGTATACAGAGATTGCTGAAAAGTTTATCGAGTTGTATTGGAAGCAAGCAGTGCCGTATACCTTTAATGATCAAGGACAACTGATCTTAAATCAGAATAATGGTAAGCAAGCAGCGATTGTAAATCGAATTATTGAGCTTCGGCAGAGCTATTTATCTCTTGGACTATTAAGGCAAGATTCATTGGTATGGTTGAAGCTAGTGAAAGATGTGGCACGCACGGTAAAAGACATGCCAGTCCGTTACCTGCAAAATATGAATGGTCAAAATTTTGAGTTTTTATACCTACTTGATCAATGTAGAAAGCAACTTATACTTATTCCTCAAGTTATGTTCTGTTTAAGGCAATTCAGTGAGATCATTGAAGAGCTTTGTCAGAAACGCTGGATTGACTATATCCGTAAGAACAGTAGCAATGCGCCAATTTTGAATCAGTTACCCAACCTTGAACAATTTATGTTTGAGCCGAATAGGAACCAGTTGAATGCAGTGGCAAATATCTTGGTAGAACTACAAGAATGTAAATGCTTCTACTGCAATAAACCAATGAAAAAAGGCAGTTATGCAGTCGATCATTTCATTCCATGGTCTATGTATCCCTCAGATACAGGTCATAATTTTGTATTGGCAGATTCAAGCTGTAATTCTAAGAAAAGTAATTGGTGGTGTTTTAAAAAGTATGCTGACATTAAATGAAGCCATTATTGATGTAAAAGAAGGTTAAGTCGAAGGCTTTAAAATGGTTTTCAAGCTTTTTGGAGAAATTACAACTTCTTCTAAAACCACGCCTTATTCGATGCCTTATTTTGCAATTATTACCTTCAATTCCTACAGTAAATAACTTACCAATACTTTGCTTGCAGTTTTTAAAAGCAGTGATGAAACTGTCCCAATGATCACTTGCAATTCGGGTGTAGTGAATACCTAATTGTTTAAGCTTTGTCTTCAACCTTTGGACTGTAGCTAAATCTCTCTTACCCCAAACATAAGCAACAATCTCACCTGTTTCTCGATGGTAGGCGTAAATAAGCCATTGTTTATTATTTTTATTTCCAACAAAAGTCCAGAATTCATCTACTTCGAGAGATTCATAATGACTTTGTTTAGGCTGAATTTGATAGGCCGATTCAGTTAAAGTCCGTAAGACTTTACCGATACTAATGCGCTCAACTTCAGCGATATCTCGTATACCGCTGCCTCTGACCATTAACTGTAATATTTTACGAGTAATGCCAGAATTACATCCTAGATAGCTCAGAGCATGGTCACCAATAAACTGACGTTTGCAGTCTTTGCATTGGTAGTTTTGTTTCCCATCTACTTTGATGCCATTTTTCTTTATACTGTCACTGAGGCAGGTTGGACATTTGATTTCTAGAGTTATTTGCATTTCTCTATTTTATCAAAATTCAACCTGCTTTTTTTTAGCATACTTTTTGATACACCACCGAAAACTTTATTTTGTACCACTCGATATAACTTTTACCCTTTCTCAGTAATGTTTTGAACCAATCTGTAAGCAGGCACACGCCATAAATAAATCAATGATAAGTTAAATAATTCGAACAGATACTCGCTTGTTATAACTTGATGCGATTGGGTTTTGAACAGGCGAAACTTATAATTGAAAAAGGGAAAATCATGGCTTATCAATCTATTAATCCATTTACCAATCAAAAATTGAAAGACTACCCCTCCCATAGCGATCAAGATATTCAAAATGCACTGGATGGTGCGGAAAAGATTTTAAAATCAGAATGGTCGAAGCAGGCCGATTTAAGAATTAAAGTATTAAAGAACATAGCCGAGCTTTTAAGAGAGCAAAAGTCTGAACTGGCCAAGCTCATGACTCTGGATATGGGGAAACTGATCAAGCAGAGTGAAGGCGAAATCGAAACCTGTGCCAAAATTGCAGAATACTATGCTGATCATGCCAAAGAATTTTTAGCGCCCGTGTCCTATGAAACGGAACTGGGCGAAGCTTGGGTCGAGCATCATCCATTGGGCATTGTTATGGCAGTTGAACCGTGGAACTTTCCGTTTTATCAACTGATGCGAGTGTTTGCACCGAACTGTGCCATCGGTAATCCGGTTCTGGCAAAACATGCCGGAATTGTACCGCAATGTGCGGAAGCCTTTGAACAACTGGTCTTGGATGCAGGCGCACCCAAAGGTGTCTGGACCAATCTGTTTATCAGTGGTGATCAGGTCGCTGAGGTGATTGCAGACAAGCGTGTGCGTGGTGTGGCATTGACAGGTTCAGAAGGTGCGGGCAGTGCAGTCGCTGAAAAGGCCGGAAAACATCTTAAAAAATCAACGCTGGAACTGGGCGGTAATGATGTGTTCATCGTACTCGATGATGCAGATCTGGAACGCGCGATCAAGTTAGGCTGTCAGGCGCGTGTCAATAATGCCGGGCAGGTATGTACGGCGGCGAAGCGATTTATTCTGCATGAAAAAATTGCCGAACAATTCAAGGCCGGCATGCTGAAAGCTTTTGAACAGTTAAAACTGGGTGATCCGCTCGATCCTGAAACCACTTTAGGACCGCTGTCTTCAAAAGATGCGCTGGAAAAACTCAGCGAGCAGGTCGAAAAGGCAGTAGCACAAGGCGCGACTGTGGTCACTGGCGGCAAAGCTGTAGAACATCAAGGCAATTTCTATGCACCAACCATTCTGGAAAATATCACGCGTGAAAATGAAGCCTGGTATGAAGAATTTTTTGGCCCAGTGGCACAAATCTATGTGGCGAAGGATGATGATGAAATTGTCGAAATTGCCAATGATTCCAATTATGGTCTGGGTGGTGTGATTCATTCACAGGATATCGAGCGGGCGAAAAAGCTAGCGTCACGGGTAGAAACTGGCATGATCTGGATCAACTGGTTTACTGATACCACGCCTGAGTTACCATTTGGTGGAATTAAAAATTCCGGTTATGGGCATGAACTATCGATTGATGGTTTTAGAGAATTTGTGCAGAAGAAACTAGTTGTCGTCAGAAGCCCGAAAAAATAATATGATCTGATGTCAAAGAAGCCACTATTCAGTGGCTTCTTTGTCTGGTTGGTCTGGATATTCTTCACGTTTGCCGCCTTCATAACTGGCAAAGCGCGGATGTTCTGGTGCAAATGACGGTTCAGCACTTGGCCAAGGCCAGCCACCAAACTGGGTTTCGCGATAACGGCGAAAAGCAGTATCTAGCTCTTGCGCACTATTCAGCACAAAAGGCCCATGCATAGCCACCGGTGCACCGATCGGTTCACCTTCCAGCCATAAAATATGTGATTCCAGCAGCCCACCTTTGAGCTGAATATCTGCATCCGGTTTGAGTTCAAGTAGATGCTTCGGCGCTATCTTCTGTCCTTCCAGTTCCAGGCTTTTACCTTGATAAAAATAACAAAAACGCGTTGCAGTAGCAGTGCTGGCAGGAATGGTTAATTCTGCTTCCGGCTTTAAAGTGATTAAATACATATTGAGTTGATTCTCTGGCATGGCTGCCCATGAATGTGGCGGACGATCCAGTGCCTGAGTCTGTTTAAACTGTCCTGAAATGACCCGGATCTCCGCTTTACGTCCGCCCGCATCGGCTGAAAATACATGTGGAATCTGTTCACGCCACAACATTTTATAATCGGCTGGCTGTTTTTTCTGTTCCGGTGAGGAATTCAGCCAGATTTGAAACAGCTCCAGAGGATTGTCCTGATCCTGATGGACTAAAGGAAACATCTCGCAATGCTGTACCCCATTGCCGGTAGTCAGCCATTGCACATCACCCGCGCCATAACGTCCCGAGTTTCCCAGCGAGTCAAAATGATCGACATAACCGCGCTCGACAATGGTAATGGTTTCAAAGCCAGTATGCGGATGCTCCGGAAAACCGGGAATACTCTCGCCATAATACATGTCATATTCATGCTGCTGTGGCGGGGAAACTGGGCCTAATTCGGCATTGCCTTGTGGATAATGATCTTGATGATGAACGGTAAAAATAAAAGGATCTTTCAGATCAAGCCGGGATGTGACTGGAACCATAGAATACAGCACTGAATTCGACATGATTGAACTCCTGATGATCTGATTAGATGAAAATTCCTGATCTAAATATAATTTTTATAATCCATTGCAGTGTATAGCCTGCACCGCAGTTAAGAAAGGCGCTTTTCGATTAAGCGCCTTAAAATGAGATTTTTAGGTATTTTAAGTATTGTCCTGATCAGTATTGCTCTCTGATTCCTGATCTGGATTCTGGATCAGCAAGCCGGCCAGTTTGACCATTTCGGATTGCACATTCACCATCTGCGATTCAATCTTTTTCAAGTTTACTTGGCTGAAATCTACCTGGCCGTTTAAAAGAGGAGAAGCCAGAACTTGCTGATTAGCGGTCATGATGTTGTCACGAATCTGGTCAATTTCCTGACTTTTCAAGTTCAGGTTGCCCAGCACCTGATTAAAACTGCTGAGTTGCTGTTGAAGCTGAGTCGCAGTGGACTGCAGTTGCTGGGTATCCTTGGCTTCGACCGCCGTTTGCAGTTCGGTCTGGGTCTGTTTTAACTGTTCCACATAACTGCCGGCCTTGAGCTGCAAGTCGGCTACATCACGAACCATATAAAACATATTGCCCGATTTAAGTTCGGTTTGCGCTGTTGAGCTCTGTTGCTGAGAGGCTGGTTCCAGATCGGACGTCGTGGTATCTGCCTGTTCAGCCGGTGCTTCGACGGCCTGTTCACAGCCCATCAGTAAAATTCCTGAGCTAAATAATGCGAAAGGAAGGACAGCATTGGCAAGAATCTTGGACATGGAATCAGGGTCTCGATACAGATGATGGAATTTTAATAGTATCTAATATAAGGACAAACTATGGAGATAAAAAAGATTGTTGCAAACTCATAACAATTCTTCTGGGTTCCGAATGTTTCCTTATTTAAAAATAGGAAAAAATTTATTAAAAAAGAACTCTGAAGTTCGCTTTCCTTACCAAATTGGCTTTTTTGACCTGCAATCATTTTGAAAATGTTTTAGGTGAATTTTAATGCAATTAAATAATCGTTTTTAAATAAAAAAATAAGTATCTACCAAGAAAATAGATACTTATTTCAAGCTTGATGATTATGAGAATAATCGAGAATTATTTTGCAATTTCTGCATTCGCTGCATCGACAATCCGTTGATCATCTGCAGTAATATCTGGAGCAAAACGTGCCACTACTTCACCATTTTTATTGATCAGGAATTTTTCAAAGTTCCAGAGCACTTCTGGTGGCTGATTTGGGGTTAAACCATAATCGACCAGATCTTTCCACCAAGGGCCTTCACCAATACGTTCCGGTACAGCCTGCGTAAGGTTGGCATATAAAGGATGCTTGTCTTCACCCGCGACAGAAATTTTAGCAAATAGCGGGAAGTCAACTTTATAATTCACTGAGCAGAATTCCTGAATCTCGGCTTCGCTACCCGGTTCCTGTTCCAAAAAGTTATTGGCAGGGAAGCCCAGAATTTCCAGACCTTCCGCTTTTTTGTCCTGATACAGTTTTTGTAAGCCTTCATATTGCGGCGTCAGGCCACATTTAGATGCGACGTTAACCACCAGCAAAACCTTACCTTGGTACTGGTTTAAAGTGGTTTCTGTTCCTTCAATGGTTTTGACTGGAATGTCATATACAGAGCGAGTCATTAGATTTCCTGTTTATTGCGACTGAACGGTATTTGTTTTAACGGGTATTCGCTTTCAGTACAAGTAAAAACAGGTGAGCTCAGTTACTTAAAGCTGCAAATTGCCTCAATATTATGTGAAAAATCTATTATGCTAGGATGCGCGAATAGGCATAGCTTAATAACAAGACCAGCGACTCATGGATGAAAGTATGACACAGCAACAAAAGGCAGTCTGGTGGGCCATGGCCTTACCACTGGCCGCAGTTTTGATTTGGTCTCTGAATATGACGGTTACCCGTTATGTGGCAGATTATATTTCTCCCATCAGTATCAGTTTCTACCGCTGGGCCTTGGCCTTACTGATTTTAACTCCATTCATGTTGCCCAAAGTCAAAGCAGCGTGGCCGCAGATTCGTCCGCATCTCGGACATTTTGCCATTTTGAGTGCGCTGGGAATGGTGCTGTATCAGGGGCTGGCTTATAGCTCGGCACACTACACTACTGCCACCAACATGGGCCTGATCAATGCCTTTATTCCTATTTTTACCATTATCGTGGGTATTTTTGTTTTAAAGATTCGCCCGACACAGGCTGCAGTGCTGGGAAGTCTCTTGTCCTTTATTGGTTTGATGTATGTCATGGCACAAGGGCAGGGCCTGCAGTTTTTAACTGTCGGTGAAAGTTATATTGGCGATCTGTTGATGTTGATCGCAGTATTTTTCTATGCCTGTTATGGCGTGTTTCTGAAAAAATGGCAGATTCAGATTCCACTCTTAGTGAGCCTGTATATCCAGATTTTTATGGCCTTTCTCTATCATATTCCTTTGGTATTGATTTTAGGTCTGGATAGCATCAATCATGCTAATGCAGCCAGCATTATCTATGCCGGAATTTTTCCTTCTATTGCCGCACCCTTGTTCTGGATGATGGCTGTGCAACAACTTGGTCCCAATCGCAGCAGTATTTTTATGAATCTGATGCCTGTCTTTACCGCAGTAGTCGCATATTTGTGGCTGGGCGAAGCCTGGACCATGTATCACAGTATCGGCGGTGGCATCATTTTACTCGGAATCCTCTGGGCACAATATCCCGGAAGATCCGCTTAATCAGGAATTAAAAGAGCTGATTAAGAATTTTTTCTGATTAAATATTGATCTTTTGAACAATTTTTTTTAATTGAAATCCCCTTTTAAATGCTAATTTTCAAATGTTAAAACAAATAGAAAAATATCGTTTTATTTTAAAAAGAGAATAGAAAGAGCAAGATATTTTGAATATTGGTCAAAAATTGTTTGCTATTAATAGAAAATATGTATTATTTGATTGTTTTATTATACTTGTCGTTGTACTCAGTTTCTTTCATAATGCGCCCATCGAGAATGATCAAGCAAGAAAATCCTTGTTTTATCAGACTCCCAGAGATTTTCTGAACCCTCTGGATGTGATTTATGCACATCCTTTTTTATGCTCAGCCATCCCTATATGGCTGAGCTTTTTTTTGTCTTAAAACTTTAGTCGGGCTTGAGTGTCCCGACTAAATCAGACACGAATAACTACGCCAGTCACTGCATCAATGATCCGGCTTGGTTGCTGACTTAAACCGAGGTCACCATTCAGATAATTCAGGTTCTGGTCAAAATAGCGGATCGCATCCTGCAGTGAGCGGGCAGGTTCCATGCCGGCAGGGTTGGCACTGGTAGAAACGATAAAACCGCCAAAGGCCTGACACAATGCGACACAGAGCGGGTGAGTGGTCACGCGGACGGCTACTTTAGGATGATGACCTTTAATCCAGTCAGGAATATCTTTATTTGCAGGAAGCAGCCAGGTGGTCGCACGCTCAGCAGGCCTGTCATTGCTCCAGGATTCAATCACTTTTTCACGCATTTCTTCGCTTAAATCCTGCAGCAGGTGTTCTACCTGTGAAAGATGAGCTGCCAACAAAATTACACCTTTCTCAATCGGGCGCTGCTTCAATTCTAAAATTTGATGAAATGCCTGTTTATTATAGGGGTCGCAACCCAAGCCCCAAACAGCCTCTGTGGGATATGCCAAGACTTGTCCGTCTTTAAGCCATGCTGCTGCTTCGGCAACAGAGGTAGTGATCATGTGGATACCTTATATTAAACAACAAAGCACTATTGTGAACCTTATTTCAGAATCCGACAACGTAGATACAGGCCGGCTTGTTGAGTAGTAAAGCCAAGCAGCTCCAGTTCCATCAGTTGACTGGTCAGAGCAGAGACCTCTTGCTGTAACTGAAGGCTGAGCTGATCCAGGGTCTGTCCGACCCAATCAAGTTGATTATAAAGATGAATTAAATGCGGTGGAATGGTACTTGCTTGCTCAGGCGGACTGTCTTTTTTTAAATGATTTGCATTTGATTGCCACTGGGTGGCTAAGGCCAGATCCTCGATTACTTGCTGTGGATGCTCAATTAAAATCGCGCCTTCACGAATCAGTTTATGACAGCCCTGATGATGTTCACTGTAAATATGCCCCGGGATGGCGAATGTGGTCTTGCCTTGTTCCGCTGCCCATTGTGCGGTCAGCAATGAACCGCTTTTCAAGGCGGCTTCTGCCACAATCACCCCGAGGCTTAAGCCACTGACAATTCGGTTACGCCGTGGAAAATGCTGCTGTAAGGGGGGAGTAAATGGCAAAAACTCAGTAATGACCGTACCTCCATGTTCGATGATTTGCTGACGTAGTGTTTGATGGGCGGCAGGGTAGGTCTGTTCAATGCCTGTGCCCATCACTGCAATCGTTCGCCGATGTTGTAATGCGGCCTGATGTGCTGCTTCATCAATCCCTTGTGCCAGGCCACTATTAATATAAAAACCCTGTTCACTCAAATAAAAAGCAAAGTCATAAGCGACTTGCCGGCCGTGCAGACTTGGCTTGCGACTCCCCACAATCGCGATTTGCGGTTGCAGCAATTGATCTGCATACCCTTGCCCGAACAGGATTGGCGGCTTATGCGCATAATGGCTCAATTGCTGTGGATATTCGGCATCTGTATGTAAAAGCACAAAGTCACTGTGCAACTGGATCTGCTCAAGACTGCGCTGAAAATGGAGCTGCGACTCACTTGACTGGAAATCTTGCAGGCGCTGAATGTGGTTTTTATGAATGCCCAACTTACGCCAGGTTTCGGTTTGAGAACCATCAATTGCATGGGCGAGGTCTGCATAATGCTGACTGATTTTATAAAAGCTGCTGAGGGAGTGTTGCAGTAAATACCACAGCGTAATGGCATGGATTTGCGCTGTCGACAATGTATTCAACATGGTGAGACCTATTTCGGTGTCTTCTTATTATGGGTATGAGTTCAAACAAGAGGGATGATGCCGATCAATCCACATCATCCCGTTTAAAAGCTTAGTCTTCTAATAGTGGCGGCTGAATGTTGGCACCAACCTTGATTGGTAATTCACTTTCCAGCACATAAGCGTAGCTCAATTGATCGAAGGTTTTAAATACCATGACCTGACCAATACGCTCGCCCGGTAATTGCACCCGTTCTTTGGTTTTCGGATCAGTCACCACTTCACCTTTTTGATTCACGCTAAAGACATGACCCGTCTGAACCCCATGTGCCGTACCACGGTCAATGGTGACGACACTATGACGTGCTGCTGTACCAATCGACCCCAATACACGCACAATCTGACCACCGGCAGCAATATTTTCTGCATTGGTCGGATAGAACAGGGTCGGTAACATTGGATCGTATTCAGGCAAGACGCGATCACCACGACGTACTTCTGCATTGTAACTATCTGTCAGTTCAAGTGTGGTGACATCACCTTCGCCACGTACCGCAATACCAGATGCCACCTGTTGCAGCTCGAGTGCAGACGTATATTTCTTGCCATTTGCATCCGTAAATACATACGGTTCAGCTTCACGATACACCGCATAGCGTTGACCCACTACCAGGCCGTGACCACGTGCATAAACTTTCTGGCCTTTGCCAGCCAGTACGCGCTGATCTGCAGTTCCGAGAATGTAGGGTGTGCCCTGAACTGAATCAGGTGCCAGAAGGGTATAGCGTTCCAGCCACTGCTTGATATGCTCAAGCGGAATCACTGGAATGGTATTATTTAAAGATTCAACCCGAATCTGGGGTTGCAGAGAAGTACTGCCAAGATAGCGGCTGATAATACCTTCACAACCATCACCTTCGTCTTTACCAATAATTGGACGGCCCTGGTAATCGCACATTAACAGGCGGTCACCCGGGAAAATCCAGTGTGGATTTTTCACGTGCTTATTGCTGGCCCAGATTTCCGGCCAACGTACCGGATTTTTCAGGAAACGTTTCGAGATGTCCCAAAGCGTATCGCCTTTTTTCACCACATAAACGTTCGGTGCATTGGCTTTTAATGCCGGTGGATTGACGTTGCGTGCAGGTGCTGCCTCGGCAGAATGAATGGTCCCCATACTGACGCCTACACAAACGGCAAGTGCCAGCATCTGATTTTTAAACCCCAAGGCACTAAAAAATGGCATGCCCTTCAAAACCTTTTTCATTATCATAATTCCTAAAATTATGTGCGTAGTTGCGTTATAATAACGATCTTACACACATTTTTTTGATGAAGCATTCCCTTCATTTGGTTTTTTGATCAATGGCATAATTGAGGACGCAGTATGGCCTTATTACCTATTTTAAGTTTCCCGGATCCCCGTCTTCGTACCATTGCACAACCTGTCGAAGAAGTGACTGATGAAATTCGTCAGCTCGCTGCGGATATGTTTGAAACCATGTATGAAGCACCAGGTATCGGACTTGCCGCGACTCAGGTGGATCGTCATATTCAGCTGATTGTTATGGATCTGTCTGAAAATAAAGATCAACCGATGGTGTTTATTAACCCCAAAATCACACCATTGACTGAAGAAACGCAGCCTTACGAAGAAGGCTGTCTATCAGTTCCTCAAATATACGATAAAGTTGATCGTCCGTCACGCGTAAAAATTGAGGCAATTAATCTGGAAGGTCAAGCATTTGAGCTCGATGCTGACGGACTTCTCGCTGTGTGTATCCAACATGAAATGGATCACTTAAATGGCAAATTATTTGTCGATTATTTATCGCCATTAAAACGTCAACGTGCACGTGAAAAAGTGGAAAAACTGGTCCGCCAACGTAATAAAGACAAGGTGGCAGTGAAACGCTAGGATCATTTTAAAGTTTATTTAAATGGTCTAGCAAAGCCCAATTCTGATTGGGCTTTGCTATAATCGACATAAGCATGTTTTAGGAATAGCCTGTGTTTTTACGCGCGGGGCTGCTATTTGCATTTGCAGCTGTGTTTCTACAGATTGCTGTATTTTTACAGCCTTTGTTACCGAAGCAATATCAAGTTGCTCCGGTCTGTGAAATCATCACGCGTGCGCTTTTTATCGCCACAGATGCCCATGCGCAGTATAGCGCTGGCGAGCATAGCCACCTTGTCCAATCCGATCATCTTCAACATGATCATCATGATGCCAATCATCAGTGTCAGTACTGTACGGTTTATGCCAATTTAGTCTTACCGCCTGATCTGGACATCAAACAGGTTCTTGACCGGATTCATGTCCGTTTAATTGCTTATCAAAAAACCTTTAAGCATGTCTGGTTTGTCCTTCAGCAACTCTTCTTAATTCCTCAGGGGCGAGCGCCACCACTACCTGCATAAATCTGCATTTTTCAGCTTGGGTTGGTATTGACTCAAGCCGTGCCTAATTTATGTATTTAGTGAGATAGAGAAATGGCTCAGCCTAAATTTTCTTTACAGCCACTTGCGGCTGCGATTTGTGTTGCTTGTTATTCTTCGGTGGTGATGGCCAATGATGCCATGCCGGTGCAGACGTTTGCCCCGATTGTAGTGACGTCAGCAGCAGGTAATGATGCCAATGGGCTGATTGTCCGCGCCGACCCTAAACAGCCGATTCAACCGATTCCTGCCAGTGATGGTGCGGATTATTTACAAAGTATTGTCGGCTTTAGTTCGGTCAATAGCGGTGCCGGCACCAATGGTGATGTGACGTTTCGCGGCATGTTTGGTTCACGAATTAAAATCCTGACTGATGGCACGGAAAACCTGGGGGCCTGTCCAAGCCGGATGGATTCGCCGACCTCCTATATTTCCCCGGAAAGCTATGACCGTATTTCGGTGATTAAAGGCCCGCAGACGGTGCAATATGCCAATACTGGCTCTGCGGCAACGGTGATTTTCGAACGTACACCGGAACAGTTTGATCAAGATCAAAACTATCGTGGTCAGGCCAGTGTCTTGATGGGATCTTTCGGGCGCCTTGATCATAATGTCGAAGTCGCAGCAGGCGATGAACAGAAATATATCCGTCTGAATACCAATCGTTCGGTATCGAATAGTTATCAAGATGGGGATGGAAATACAGTTCCTTCAGACTGGGAACGCTGGAATACTGATTTGGCGATTGGCTGGACACCAGATGAAGATACTTGGGTCGAGCTAAGTGGCGGTAAGGCAGATGGTGAATCAGTTTATGCTGGCCGTACGATGGATGGCTCTCAATTTGCACGTGAAAGTTTAGGTTTGCGTGTACAAAAACAAAACCTAACAGAGACACTTAAGAAAGTAGAAGCGCAGGTCAACTACAATTTTAATGACCATGTCATGGATAATTTTAGCTTACGTCAAGTTGATGAACCTAATAAAGCCATGACCGTTACACGTCGAACTTTAAATTCACGACTATCAATGACTCATGAGTGGGATAAGCTACAGTTAGTCAGTGGTGTAGATTCTCAATTAAATAAACATGCGGGCGGCATGTACCATTCGACTAAACCCATGATGAACTCTCATGTAACAACAGATATGAAATTCCAGTCCTATGGGGTTTTTGCTGAGTTAAGTCATGAACTAAGTGATAACAATAAATTGGTTACTGGTGTGCGGGTCGATCAAGTGGACATTGATGCCTTAAAAACTGGACAGAACCGTCAGGAAACCTTGCCAAGCGGCTTCATTCGTTTTGAAAATACCCATCCAGAACATGATGATGGTAAAACCTATATCGGACTGGGGTATGTGGAGCGTGTGCCTGATTATTGGGAATTATTTAAGACCGATTATCATGGAATAACTGCAAATACATTTAAGCAACTGGAAACGGAAAAGACCTTACAACTCGATCTGGGTTATCAACATCATCATGGCGCGTTTAATTCTTGGGTATCGGCTTATGCCGGTGTGATTCAGGATTTTATTCTGATGACTTATCCTAAGTCTGGAAACTCTGGGCATAGTCATCCTATGAATAATGATATGGGGGGGATGCAGCCAACAAAAATGAATAGTGCGGATTCAAGAAATATCGATGCAACCATTGCAGGCGCAGAAGCTGGAATTGGTTATCAGTTTACTGATGCAATTCAGGCAGATATCAGTGCCATGTATGCTTGGGGTGAAAACACCACAGATAATACGCCGTTACCACAAATCTCTCCTTTGGAAGCCCGTGTTAACTTGCGCTATGTTCAAGACAAATATAATTTTGGATTGCTATGGCGTGTAGTGGATGGTCAAAACCGGATCAGTCTTAACGAAGGTAATATTGTGGGTTATGACAACAAGCAGAGCGCAGGCTTTGGCACTTTGTCTTTAAACGGTAGCTACCATGTCATGGATAGCGTGGATGTATCAGTCGGAGTCGATAATGTTCTAGACCGGACTTATACCGAGCACTTAAATAAAATGGGTGCTTCCGGTACAGGTTTACCAATAACCGAACAGTTTAATAATATGGGACGTAATTACTGGGCACGTGTCAGTATGAAATTCTAATTATTGCTTAATATTCTAAAAGCCATTGCTCAATAGCGATGGCTTTTTAATTTTTAGCGTTGCAATAAATTTCCATATTTAAATCGGGCCTATGTATCTTGGAAGAAGACCAGATAAAACAAGTTTTATGTATATAAACGCCAGGTTGTTGAAGAATCAAACAAAAATAGAATGTGAATTGAACGATATAAGTCGTGTGATAAAGACTTTTATAATTTAAATTCAAATAAAACAATATCTTATTATGTTAATAGATGGGTTTTGTTGGATGTGCTCAATAAAATTCAAAAATAATGAAAATAAATTAACGATATATAACAGTTACTTATATTTTTATTGGTTTGAAAAATAAACACACGGTAAAAAATCTTTGCAAGAAGTGTTGCAAGCCCTCTGAAATGCTGTAGAATGCACATCCATCGGCGGTGATGTTGATTAAAACTTGTTGAGAAACAAGGATTTAGCCTAAAGGGTGAAATCTAGAAGTCTTGAAGAAGTTTAAAAATAATCAATAAAACCTGTTGACTCTTTAGAAATAAAGAGTAATATAGCCGACCTAGCTTGCTGGTGACGAATTAGCAAGAAGATCATTAAGAGATTATGAAGAACAACTTGTGTGGATTTTTACTGGTTGATTGATCGAAATTATTTTCATTGATTGATGGTAGAAATTACTCGAAGTTTATTTGAGAAATATTTGTCAGAAAATTGATGAGCCAAGATTGGTGCCCTTTAAGGCACTACATAGTATTAAACTGAAGAGTTTGATCATGGCTCAGATTGAACGCTGGCGGCAGGCTTAACACATGCAAGTCGAGCGGGGAAATGTAGCTTGCTACATTACCTAGCGGCGGACGGGTGAGTAATGCTTAGGAATCTGCCTATTA
Organism: Acinetobacter endophylla; assembly: GCF_053543775.1. Taxonomy (NCBI): domain Bacteria; kingdom Pseudomonadati; phylum Pseudomonadota; class Gammaproteobacteria; order Moraxellales; family Moraxellaceae; genus Acinetobacter; species Acinetobacter endophylla. Next base: position 110,599 of record NZ_JBLVOM010000312.1, read on the forward strand.
GTGGGGGACAACATCTCGAAAGGGATGCTAATACCGCATACGTCCTACGGGAGAAAGCAGGGGACCTTCGGGCCTTGCGCTAATAGATGAGCCTAAGTCGGATTAGCTAGTTGGTGGGGTAAAGGCCTACCAAGGCGACGATCTGTAGCGGGTCTGAGAGGATGATCCGCCACACTGGGACTGAGACACGGCCCAGACTCCTACGGGAGGCAGCAGTGGGGAATATTGGACAATGGGGGGAACCCTGATCCAGCCATGCCGCGTGTGTGAAGAAGGCCTTTTGGTTGTAAAGCACTTTAAGCGAGGAGGAGGCTACCGAGATTAATACTCTTGGATAGTGGACGTTACTCGCAGAATAAGCACCGGCTAACTCTGTGCCAGCAGCCGCGGTAATACAGAGGGTGCAAGCGTTAATCGGATTTACTGGGCGTAAAGCGCGCGTAGGTGGCCAATTAAGTCAAATGTGAAATCCCCGAGCTTAACTTGGGAATTGCATTCGATACTGGTTGGCTAGAGTATGGGAGAGGATGGTAGAATTCCAGGTGTAGCGGTGAAATGCGTAGAGATCTGGAGGAATACCGATGGCGAAGGCAGCCATCTGGCCTAATACTGACACTGAGGTGCGAAAGCATGGGGAGCAAACAGGATTAGATACCCTGGTAGTCCATGCCGTAAACGATGTCTACTAGCCGTTGGGGTCTTTGAGGCTTTAGTGGCGCAGCTAACGCGATAAGTAGACCGCCTGGGGAGTACGGTCGCAAGACTAAAACTCAAATGAATTGACGGGGGCCCGCACAAGCGGTGGAGCATGTGGTTTAATTCGATGCAACGCGAAGAACCTTACCTGGTCTTGACATAGTAAGAACTTTCCAGAGATGGATTGGTGCCTTCGGGAACTTACATACAGGTGCTGCATGGCTGTCGTCAGCTCGTGTCGTGAGATGTTGGGTTAAGTCCCGCAACGAGCGCAACCCTTTTCCTTATTTGCCAGCGGGTTAAGCCGGGAACTTTAAGGATACTGCCAGTGACAAACTGGAGGAAGGCGGGGACGACGTCAAGTCATCATGGCCCTTACGACCAGGGCTACACACGTGCTACAATGGTCGGTACAAAGGGTTGCTACCACGCGAGTGGATGCTAATCTCAAAAAGCCGATCGTAGTCCGGATTGGAGTCTGCAACTCGACTCCATGAAGTCGGAATCGCTAGTAATCGCGGATCAGAATGCCGCGGTGAATACGTTCCCGGGCCTTGTACACACCGCCCGTCACACCATGGGAGTTTGTTGCACCAGAAGTAGGTAGTCTAACCTTAGGGGGGACGCTTACCACGGTGTGGCAGATGACTGGGGTGAAGTCGTAACAAGGTAGCCGTAGGGGAACCTGCGGCTGGATCACCTCCTTAACGAAAGATTGACGATTGGTAAGAATCCACAACAAGTTGTTCTTCATACGATGTATCTGAGGGTCTGTAGCTCAGTTGGTTAGAGCACACGCTTGATAAGCGTGGGGTCACAAGTTCAAGTCTTGTCAGACCCACCAAATCTGACTAACGAAGCATGAAAGTGCTGAAGCAAACAGAACGGAACGATACATTGACTTATTGATAAGCTGGGGACTTAGCTTAGTTGGTAGAGCGCCTGCTTTGCACGCAGGAGGTCAGGAGTTCGACTCTCCTAGTCTCCACCATACTTCATATCGTAATGCATAAAGCAAAGCTATAATGCTATCACTTGAAAGTTAACAAAAGCTACGTTAGACATAGTAATCAATACAGTATTGATTGTTAGTTTAGTCCTTAAGCGATCAAGTGTTTAGATCCTAGAGATTAACAAGTACAAGCGTTATGATACGCGCACTTGATAACCTCTGTGATTTATCACAGTTTCCTGACCTGACGAAGGCTGGAAAAATCATTAACAGAATATATTTGAGTTGAAATAATTTGTTCATACTCATGACTGACATTAACACTAGCAGTGATTTATTACTGTGATGTGAAGATGAAAGAAATGAGTTACTAGCGAAATTAACTGAATCAAGCGTTTTGGTATATGAATCTAATTGAAGCTGTACGGTGCTTAAGTGCACAAACGCCAACTGTATGAGCGTGATGAGAGATCATCACAATCTGTTGCTTATCCTACTTGTAAGGATAAACGACTGTTTGGGGTTGTATAGTCAAGTAATTAAGTGCATGTGGTGGATGCCTTGGCAGTCAGAGGCGATGAAAGACGTGATAGCCTGCGAAAAGCTCCGGGGAGGCGGCAAATATCCTGTGATCCGGAGATGTCTGAATGGGGAAACCCACTTACCATAAGGTAGGTATTGCAACATGAATACATAGTGTTGCAAGGCGAACGAGGGGAAGTGAAACATCTCAGTACCCTTAGGAAAAGAAATCAATTGAGATTCCCTCAGTAGCGGCGAGCGAAAGGGGAAGAGCCCATTAAGTCATATAAGTTCTAGTGGAACGCTCTGGGAAGTGCGACCGTAGACGGTGATAGTCCTGTACACGAAAGGGCTTATATG
>NZ_JBLVOM010000313.1:0-40578 GCF_053543775.1 Acinetobacter endophylla
TGTCGGAGACTTTTTTATTTAAGTTAGGCCACCTGACCTAACGGGTTAATCTTATCATAGTACATTGCTTCAAACTCAAAAGGCGATACATAACCCAGTGCACTGTGTACACGCTTTTTATTGAACCAATCTACCCAGTTTAGTGTCGCAAGTTGTACATCTGCTAAACCTTGCCAATCTGCTTTTAAATATTCAATCACCTCTGTTTTGTATAAGCCATTCACCGTTTCAGCCAGAGCATTATCGTATGAATCACCAGTTGTACCGACTGATGCTCGTAAATTTGCAGCTTCTAAACGATTGGTATAGCGAATAGAAAGATATTGAACACCTCTATCGGAATGATGAATCACATTCTTTGGCATGCCTCGATCGTGCAATGCTTGCTCCAATGCATCGAGTACCATATCTGTATTCATCCGTGTAGATACTTTCCATCCAACAATTGCTCGTGAGAACACGTCATTAACAAATGCGGTATATACCCAGCCTGAATGAGTTTGAATATACGTAAAGTCACCCACCCATAGTTGGTTTGGATGATCAGCATTAAAATTACGTTTCACTAAATCATCTGCCCGTTTTTGGTCATCTCGGTTACGGGTGGTTTGTTTATTCTTACCACGCCAAACACCTTGTATACCTAGCTTTTGCATCAATCGAGCAACTGTACAACGTGCAATCACATAGCCTTCACGTTTCAGTTGTTGCCAGACCTTACGCACACCATACCGACCTGAACTTTCTTTCCAAATTCGCTTAATCTCCTCAGCATGCTGCAAGTCATGTAAATCTCGTTTCGCTCGATGTTCTGGATTTACTGTGAGATCTAAAGTCCGGTAATAGGTTGAAGCAGCGATCGGTAAAATCCTACAAATCGCCTCAACACCATATCGATCTTTATTGTTAAGGATAAAATCCACCATTATTTGTGTGGGCGGTCGAGCTCCGCCTGGGCGAAAAAAGCGGCTGCTTTACGTAGAATTTCATTGGCACGTTTTAATTCTTTAATTTCACGTTCCATTTGCTTCATTTTTTCTTGGTCAGATACCTGTTGTACTTTGGCGGGATTTTGTTGATCTAACCGTCACTTTTATGTCTATGAACCGCCACGTGATTTAAGTGAGATTGATGCAGATTTGGATGCAGTCAGCCGTGAAATTATGGCTCTTCTGCAAGAGGTGCATTCTTAATGGCTAAATATGAGAAATATGCTGAATATAAAGATTCAGGTATCGTTTGGATGGGTAATGTACCTATACATTGGACCTGTGAACGGTTTAAATGGTTACTTACTGAAAAATTAAAGACTTCAAATCCTGATCTTCCTGCGGGATCAATTAGTTTTGGTGAAGTAATTTATAAAAATGAAGTAAATCTCTCTCCCGATACTAAAGCAAGTTATCAAGAAGTTTTGAAAGATGAGTTTTTAATTAATCCTTTGAATCTAAATTACGATTTAAAAAGCTTAAGAACAGCATTATCAAAAATTGATGTGGTAGTAAGCACAGGGTATATCGTTCTGCATTGTGATCAATCACTTGATAAAAACTATGTCAGATGGTTACTTCAAGAGTTTGATGTTGCTCATATGAAAACTCTAGGTGCAGGTGTGAGACAAACAGTAAACTTTTCAGATATAGCTAATTGTTATTTTTATTTGCCTGATCATGTTGAGCAAATACAAATTGCCAATTTCCTTGACCATGAAACCGCACAAATTGACACGTTAATTGCCAAACAAGAAAAGCTGATTGAACTGCTTAAAGAAAAGCGTCAAGCGGTGATTAGCCATGTCGTGACCAAAGGTTTAAATCCTGAAGTAAAAATGAAAGATTCAGGTGTGGAGTGGTTAGGGCAAGTGCCTGATTTATGGAAAATCGTTAATATTCAAATAGTACTTAATTCTATTGAACAAGGTAGTAGTCCAATAGCACAAAACCAACCACCACAAGAAGATGAATGTGGTGTACTTAAAATCAGTGCCGTAAAAAAAGGAAAATTTATTGTATCTGAGTCAAAAACATTGGACTTTAAAAGCCAGTTAGAAGAGAAATATAGAGTTCGTAAAGGAGATTTACTTGTAACACGTGCAAATACTCCTTTATTAGTTGCTGATGCTTGTGTGGTTAAGGTAGAACCTGAAAATCCAATAATGATGTGCGATTTAGTATATCGATTAAATACTACCTCTGACGTAATAAATGAGTTTTTGTGCTACTGGTTATTATCTAATAGTGGTAGAACTCAAATAGAGTTAGATGCTAGAGGATCAAGTATGACTATGGCTAAAGTATCTCAGGGTCATATTAAAGCTTGGAAAGTAGTATTGCCTTCAATTGAAGAGCAAAAAATGATAGTTAATTACTTAGACAAAAAGCTTGCAGAGATAGATAACTTAATTAATAAAGCAAAATTAGCAATTGAAATAATTAAAGAACGCCGTACAGCCCTGATTTCCTCTGCGGTGACAGGAAAGATCGATGTACGAAATTGGCAACATCCCAATGAAGCGAAAACGGAGTTAAGCGCGTGAGTATGCTGAGCTGCCTCAAACCAATGCGGACTCCAGCAGATACAAAAAATCATTGCATAAATAATTGCAATGATTCACTATATGCTCAACAACACCCGACAAGGCTAGGCAAGCAATTGCATCCTCAAACTGTCGGGTTACTTGTTTCTGGAGCCCTAAAAAATATAAAAATAGGGGCAAGCCATCATGAAATCTTTTAACAAGCCTGCCAAAACATTTGCTGAACAAATCGAGTTATTAAAAGCGCGTGGTATGCAGTTTGCCAATGAGCAACAGGCACAATTTTACCTGGAGCAAATCAATTATTATCGCTTAGGTGCCTATTGGCTTCCATTTGAACACACCCATTCACCGCATTGCTTTAAACCTGATACCAGTTTTGAGCAGGTTCTAGAGCTGTATGTATTCGACCGTGAATTAAGGCTACTCATCCTGGATGCCATAGAGCGTCTGGAAGTTGCCGTTCGTACCCGTTTTTCCTATGAACTGGCACATCGGCATGGCTGTCATGCCTATCTACAAGGGCAATATTTTAAACCCGCCTTTAGATGGCACAAATTATTAGAATCACTTGAAGGTGAAGTAGGCCGAGCAGACGAAGTCTTTATCGAACATTATAAACGCACCTATGATGATCCCGAATTGCCACCAATCTGGGCCACCTGCGAAGTCATGAGTTTTGGGCAACTGTCTAAGTGGTATCAGCTGCTGGCACCGATTCAGACACGTAAAGCCATTTCCAGTCATTTTGATTGCGATGAAAAACAGTTTGAAGGGCTGTTACAGCACTTTGTTTACTTAAGAAATACCTCTGCCCATCATTCAAGACTATGGAACCGCAAATTTACCAAAACCATCGCCAAGCCACGCAGTAAGCCGATGGGGCTTCGGGCGCAATGCAATTTTGAACCTAGTCACTCGGCAGACCGAAAGATTTATAACAGTCTGGTATTTCTGCTTTATTTCATGGACAAAATCGCCCCACAACATACATGGCGTAAACGTCTGATTGATCTGCTTTTGACACATCACAACATATCAAAAACAGCGATGGGCTTCCCTGAAGATTGGCAAAGCTATCCAGTTTGGCAAATAGAACAGTAATAAAGAAATTTGAGTATTTAGGGGTAGGGGAAACATGAGATCGGATGCAACTTTAGAAACTATCTTCCAGCAAGATATCATTGCGCAAATGCAATCGCATGGTTGGATTGTGGGTTCTGGGCAGAGCTACAATTGTGAAAAAGCCCTGTATGAGCAAGACGTACTCGACTTTGTCCAAAAGACCCAACAGGTCGAGTGGCAGAAATTTAAAAACATCTTCCCCAATGATACCGAACGCCATTTTTTAGATACCGTCGTGGCTCAGCTTAAAAAAGCCGATATCAATGCCACCGATGTTGAATCCCGCAGTTATGGCACATTGGGCATACTCCGTCATGGCATCAAGACCCGTGGCACACGCTTTTCATTCTGTCAGTTTAAACCTGAACATGGTTTAAACCCCGAACTGAATCAGCGCTATCAGCAAAATATCTGCCGTGTCGTGCCTGAACTGGTGTATAGCCCATACACATCCAAAGCTGAATTAGAGGCAACAGGCAAGCAAGCCAAAAAATGGCGGATTGACCTGGTACTGTTTATCAACGGCTTTCCTGTGGCAACTCTGGAGCTCAAGTCCGAGTTTAAACAGGCTGTGCAAAATGCCATGACACAGTACCGAAAAACCCGATTGCCCAAAGACCCTGAAACCAATAAGCCTGAACCCTTGCTGATGTTTAAGCGTGGGGCATTGGTGCATTTTGCCGTCAGTCAGTATGAAGTCTATATGGCGACGCATTTGAGTGGTGACAGCACCTACTTCCTACCATTTAACAAAGGCACCAAAGATCAAGGTGCAGGCAATGATGTGCCTGAAGATGTGAATGAATATGCCACAGGCTATTTATGGAATGAAGTCCTAACCCCAGATAGCTTGCTGAATATTTTGGGTAACTTTATTCATTTACAGATTGAAGAAAAGGAAGACTGGGAAGGGCGCAAATACAAAAAAGAAAGCCTGATCTTCCCCCGTTATCACCAATGGAAAGTGGTGAATAACCTAGTTCAAGATTCATTGGCAGAAGGCACAGGGCAAAAATACCTGATTCAGCACAGTGCCGGTTCAGGGAAATCCAACTCGATTGCATGGACGGCGCATCAACTATCCAGTCTGTATGATGCCAACAATAAAAAGATGTTTGATTCGGTGATTGTGGTGACAGACCGAACCATTCTGGATGCACAGCTTCAGGATACGATCTACCAGTTTGAACATGCCGATGGCGTCGTGGGGCGGATTAACAATAAAGAAGGTGATGGCTCTAAATCCGAGAAACTAGCCAAAGCCTTGGAAATGGCGCAGCCGATCATTATTGTCACCATTCAGACCTTCCCGTTTGTACTGCGTGCTATTGAAAACAGTACCAGCTTAAAAGAACGTAAATACGCCGTCATTGCCGATGAAGCCCATTCATCGCAAAGCGGTTCCACGGCGCGTCAGCTCAAAGAAACCCTGATGATTGAAGAGCGTGAAGAAGATGAACAGCTTTCTTCTGAAGATGTACTCGATGCAGTGATGGCATCACGTAAGGGCAGTGCAAACTTAAGCTTCTATGCCTTTACTGCAACACCAAAGGATAAAACCTTACAACTGTTTGGGCGCTTGCCCGATCCAAGTATGCCGCCGTCTAAAACCAATATTCCTGTGGCATACCATGTCTATTCCATGCGCCAAGCGATTGAAGAAGGCTTTATTCTGGATGTACTCAAGAATTACACCAACTATAAAGTCATCTACAAGCTCAAGCAGAAGATCGAAGAAAAAGATGCTCAGGTCGATGCCAAGAAAGCCAAGACCAAGCTGAATCAGTGGGTACGCTTACACGATCATAATATCTCGCAAAAAGTGCATATCATCATTGAGCATTTTAAGAAAAATATTATGGGTTTACTCGGTGGGCAAGCCAAAGCCATGGTGGTGACCAGTTCTCGTAAAGAAGCGGTACGCTATAAACAAGCCTTTGATAAATACATTGCTGAACAGAACTATGCCAACATTCAAGCCATGGTGGCATTCTCAGGCGATGTAGAATTTAATGCCAATGATGCAGACAGTAGTCATCTGTTAGGTCAGAAATTTACTGAAAGCAATATGAATCCGAATCTGAAAGGTCGTGAGATGCGTAAGGCATTCGATAGCGATGACTTTCAGGTGATGATTGTAGCGAATAAATTCCAGACCGGCTTTGACCAGCCGAAACTGTGTGCCATGTATGTCGATAAGAAATTGGGTGGCGTGGAATGCGTACAGACCTTATCGCGCTTAAACCGTACCTATCCGGGTAAAGCGGAGTCAGGCACCTTTGTGCTCGACTTCTTTAACGATCCACAAGACATTCTCGATGCTTTCCAACCGTATTATCAAACGGCAGAACTGGCGGATGTATCCAATCCCGATCAGGTTTATGATCTGTTTGAAAAGCTGAAAGCCGCAGGTATTTTCCTCTGGACTGAGGTAGAACAGTTTGTTGAGGCCTTCTACAGCAAAAATAAATCCAGTGCAGCCCTCGCGAACATCTGTAAGCCAGCTCTACAGCGTTGGCAGATGCGTTATAAGCAAGCTATTTATGACTATGATGTCACCAAGAACCGTTTAGAACGCTGTAAACAGACAGGTGACGCCGTACTGATAGCCAATGCTGAAAATGAGTTTGCAGAAGCGAAGAAAGCCCGTGATGCTCTGGAAATCTTCAAAAAGGACTTAGGTAGCTTTACCCGTTTCTATGAGTTTATGTCTCAGATCGTGGAGTATGACGATCAAGAACTTGAGAAGCTCAGTCTTTTTGCGCGTAACCTACGCCCAATGCTGCGTGAACAAGCAGCAGATGAAGATGAGATTGATCTGAGCAATGTGGCGATGAGCCATTACCGCTTGTCTAAGCTTCGTCAGCAGGATATTCAGCTTAAAGCAGACAGTACTGAGCATAAACTTGAACCTGGGAATGATTTGGGTACAGCCAAGGCGAAAGACAAGAAAGAAGACTTCCTGTCAGTGATTTTAAGCCGTGTGAATGAGATCTTTATCACGGATAAGCTGACCGATAAAGACATGATTAATTATGTGCATACCGTGGCAGATAAGATGTCTGAGAACGTACGGATGATGAAGCAGATCCAAAACAATACCCGTGAACAAGCGATGCTCGGTGAGTTTGATACAGCATTGGATGACGCCGTATTGGATAGTAATGAAGCTCATGCGGAGCAAATGACACAGCTCATGAGCGATCCTGCAAAGATGAGGCAGTTTGCGCATATTATTTATGATGTGTTGGTGAATAAAGAACCATAACAAGGTTGCTAGGCTACCAATTGGGGTTAATTTTGTCCCTAAATCATTACCAATAACATTGGCATAAATCATCAGCTGACGCGTTGCGGCAGGCACTTGAGCGCTATCAATAGCAAGTGCGCCGATAAGGGTTGACGGCATATTATTCATTACATACGCTACGATAGCTGATAGAAAGCCTGTGCCAACCGCCGCCAGTTACTACCACATCAAATATCTTAGTTGACATAATTACCCTCAGTGCCTGCTACTAAAAAGGTTGGCTGCTTATTTTTAAGTTTTGTTAAAATCTCTATCTCTGTTAGACGTTCATAGATCTTGATTAGATTACCATCAGGATTTTAATGCACAAGTCACATAAACACTCATCATACTAATGTCATCGAATAAGGTTAATAAACTAGCTCATGCCATCTACGCTCCTTTGCGCCTATTTGCGTAAATTAATAAATAGATTTCTATTGAGCTTTTTTTAATGTTTTTTAGTATCACCAACAATCTTGTCCATCAAGGCAAACAATAGGCCTGAAAGTACAAACGTCATATGAATAATCACTTTCCACATCAATCTATCAGCATCACCCTCGCTCATATCTTTGGGTATATCCATAAATGATTTAAGAAGATCGATAGCAGAAATGGCAACAATAGCACCAATGACTTTAAGTTTTAGGCCAGAGAAATTAGTTTTTCCCATCCATTCAGGACGATCCTCATGACCCCCTGTATCAATTTTTGAGACAAAAATTTCGTAACCACTGAATATAATGATGAGTAACAAACTTGCGACCAATGACATGTCGATAAGAGCTAACGCACCAACGATCACATCGGCTTCAGACGCACTGAGCACATGGGTGATCATATGCCACATTTCTTGGAAAAACTTGATAAATAATAAAATAATACCGAGCACTAATCCCAAATAAAATGGGGCTAGTAGCCAACGGCTATTAAATATGATTTTCTCTAATCTTTGCTCAGTTTTCTTTAGCATATGGATATCTTAAGGTTTTTGATGGTATTAATTATAAGGCTTAATATGATGACAATCACATCATTGGTAATCGCAAATGCACTAATCATGCTTTCAAGACTGAATGAGACATTAAGGACTTCAAAGTATAAAAAACAATAATACCTTTCCTCATAATTGCGCTGGTTGCTTATGCTACTATAAAACTGAGCCTTCTATTGCTCAATTTTTTATGCCCATTTTTCTTAACGATTACTCTAATTTTTATAAGGAAACGCACTGATGTGGTTAGCAATGCTAGCAGTAGTAGTAGTAGGTCTAGCAATCTTGGTTTGGAGTGCTGATGTTTTTATTGATGGTGCCGTCGCTTTAGCTAATAAGCTGAATGTACCCAGCTTTTTGATTGGTGTCATCATTCTAGGTTTAGGCACTTCAGCACCAGAGATGATAGTGTCCATGTTAGCTGCTTTAGAAGGTAGCCCTGGGCTGGCATTGGGTAATGCTTATGGTTCTAACATTGTTAATATCGCCTTAGTATTAGGCGCAACGGTATTAATAAGTCCAATTATTATCCGAAAAAGTATTATCAATCGTGATATGCCTTTACTACTGTTGGTGACGGCAGTAGCTGCTTGGCAATTAAGCGATGGTGTCTTAGGTAATACCGACGGTATAGTATTGATAGTGCTTCTAGTCGTTGTCTTAGGCATACAAATCATCTTGAGCCTGCGTGAAGGCAACCACGAACATGAAGACGATACTGTAGAAGAAACTGCAAAGGCTGAACACAGTATGGCACAAGGTTTAGGTAGGTTATTTCTTGGTTTGTTCGTATTAATACTAAGCTCGCGCGCTATCGTTTGGGGCGCTACTGAACTTGCTACTTTATGGGGCTTGAGTGAGCTTATCATTGGTCTCACTATCGTCGCTATCGGTACGTCACTGCCTGAATTAGTTGCGAGCTTGTCGGCCGCACGTAAAGGTGAGCATGATATGGCTTTGGGTAATATTATAGGCTCTAACGTTTTTAATACTTTAGGAGTCGTAGGTATAGCAGCACTCATTGCGCCTATTACTCCGAGTAGCATTATTCTGTCGCGTGATATATTAGCGATGAGTCTCTTAACCTTACTACTGTTTGTGATGTGTCTATTTGCATTTAAAACCAAGCGTGTATTCGGTCGTACTTCTGGCACTACTTTAGTACTATTTTTCGTCGGCTATACTGTCTGGTTAATTCAGACGGTCAGTCTGTAGCAAGTTACTAATAATCACCTACGTTTGATTCGACAGTTTACAGTTTCTAATGATCCGTCATAGATTTTCATGTAACTACCTAGGCGTATTCAAAGTGATAGTATTGGAGATCATGGTTTGGACCGTTAGACCACAGAGGTTAAAGCGACAGAAAGCTTAGTTGAATATCAAACCTAAAAACGCGTTAGTCAAGATGATAGCGCGCAAGAGTATATAGAGGCTCATCCTAAGCAGACCTATCTGACACCAACAGAAGCAGATGAAATTTTAAATGCAAAATATCCTGATCAATATATCAGTCGTCAAAAGATGACTGTTGTTACCAATGAGGTTGGACGTGAAATTGCATTGGTACTGACGGGTTCAAAAGCAAGTTTCTTTATTGAAATAGATCCTGAAGGTTGTACGGATTATAGATTTCAATTCAAATCCACGAAAGAAGTTCCTAACGGAAAATACTCTGAGCATGATGGGCGGCATAGTGGATTAAAATCACAAAGTAAAAACTTGTGGTTAGGTAATAGAGCTTATTATATCGAGATAGAATCGGCTCAAGAACTTGAGGAATTCTGTGATTGATATGAACAAGAAATACATCAATCTCACGCTACGGTGCTTGAGCGCAAAGTAAAGGAATTTTTAAAGTTTTGGCCAATAGACCGTTTAAAAGACCTTACACTTGAGCACTACCACCAAGCTAAAAATAAAGAATGTTTTATTACGCAAATTGACAGCTTTGATCCAACACAAGGCGATCCTACCTTTGCTTGTTATTTTGATATTTGGGAGCCTATAGGCCTAGGAGATAACGACAAATATCATAATGAAAAGCCGTATTCATGGAATAAACGGCTTGGGGATGATGCAAGTCTCGCATTTGAAACACTCAAGCAAGAAATACTTGAGATTGTAGATGCAGCTCAGCGCCGTGACTTAAAGGCAATTGACCAAATTCAGTTTACTAAAGGACTGAAGTGGACGATTGCATTTTTATATCAGGATTTTAACGATCCTTTCATCATTCCAATTGTGAGTAAAGTGAATACAAAACGTATTGGCTATGATCATCTATACCCTAAATTACCACTTCCAGAGTTTTTACCTCTTTTATTGGCTGATAAGGGAGAACAGCAATTTTTCCCTTATGTAGAAAAGCTTTTTGCGATGGTAAGAAAAGGCTACCTGGATAACAAACAAAAGAAACAGCAAACTGAAGAATTAATGGATGAAGTCATGACTCAACAACCTTTAAACCGTATCTTATTTGGCGCTGCGGGTACAGGTAAGACATTTCATACAATCAACCATGCACTATCCATTATTGAAAATAAAACCCTTGAATCATTAGAGAATGAAGATCGCACGGTGCTCAAAAAACGGTTTGATGAATATAAATCTCAAGGGCAAATCAAATTTGTCACCTTTCATCAAAGCTTTAGCTATGAAGATTTTGTAGAAGGGATTCGTGCTGAAACGGATGATAAAGGAAATTTAAAATATCCGGTTAAAGCAGGGGTATTTAAAGAAATCGTTGAGTTGGCTAAAGGAAATGTTCAATCCAATATTGAAGATGAAATTGACCTATCAAATAAAAAAGTCTGGAAGATGTCTTTGGGGAAAGCAGGGATTGAAGATGACCTGTACCGCTCTTGTTTAGACAATAATGTCATTCTGCTAGGATGGGGGGATGCAGTTAATTTTAGTAAGTGCGAAAATATACAGTTCATCAAGAGTAAATTAGCTGAAGTTAATTATCCTAAAGACAGTGAAGATACAGCTGCTGGTTATGTGAATACTTTCAAGAATAAAATTCAGAATGGTGATTTAGTCGTTATTACTGATGGGAATTTGAAGTTTAGAGCAATTGCTGAGGTTACAGGGAATTATGAGTATGATGAAAATCAGGAGTTTGGATATCATCAGCTCAGAAAGGTCAATTGGCTAAAAACTTTTTCACCAAGTTTGAAAAATGAGGATTACTTTAAGAAAATTTTCTCTCAATCAACAGTCTATAACTTAGAAAATGCTGTTGATAAATCGAAGCTATCAGCTTTGTTACAGCCAGAAGCTAAGCATTCAAGTAACTTAGAAAATAAATATGTATTGATTGTTGATGAAATCAACCGAGGTAATATTTCACGTATCTTTGGTGAATTGATTACTTTAATTGAAGCTTCAAAACGTGAAGGAGCAGATGAAGCTTTATCTGTAACTTTGCCATATTCTAAAAAAGAATTTTGTGTGCCTGATAATGTTTATCTGATTGGGACGATGAACTCATCTGACCGCTCTTTAACAGGTTTAGATATTGCCTTGCGCCGTCGCTTTACCTTTATTGAAATGCCTCCAAAGCCAGAATTACTAAATGATGTGAATGTCGAAGACGTAGATGTTCAACAGTTACTAACGGTCATTAATCAACGTATTGAAGTCCTGCTGGATCGTGATCATTGCATTGGTCATGCTAATTTCATGTCATTGAAAGATCAGCCAACCTTGCAAAATCTCGCAGATATTTTTAAGCAGAGGATTATTCCACAGCTTCAAGAATACTTTTTTGATGATTGGTCAAAGATCAATATGGTCTTAAATGCCAATGGCATGCTTAAACCAAAAGTAGTGGAAAAATCAGCTTTATTCCCTAATGTCGATACTGGTTCAGAAGGCTTCTTTGAAGATCAAAAAACCTGGGAATTAGTTGATTCCACATTTGATTCAATTGAAAGTTTTACTAAGATCATTAAGCATTAATCGGGGATATCTATGCCTGATTTTACAGTTCGAGAATATGCCTTCATCAGTATCGCTTATGAAGGCTGTCCTAAGTCGACACTAGACCATGCTTATATTTCTGAGTCTGCCTTTGAGCATTTGTGTGAGTTGGCTGCATCCTTTTCAAAGCACGGCGCGAAAGTATTTGAATTGGCAGGTCGAAGAAAGATCAAGCTAGATCAGTATGTGGGTGTCATTGAAACCAAATGTGGCACACGTATTGAAATACTGCCGAAGCATGTGGAAATGAGTGGGACTGATGATCAAAGTATCATTCAGCAAGAACGTAGACTGCTTCAGAAAATGCTCAGTGTTTCTTTGCATTTACCCTACCGTGAAGCGGGTGCGGCGAACCTAAATCGCTTTAAACAGTCACTGCATGAGTGGATTATCAGCCAGTTTTTAGCCTCTTTTGAACGATTGGTTCAACGTGGCTTACGTTTTGACTACAATCGAGTTCAGGAAGAGCAGAAATTCTTAAGAGGGCAGTTGCAGCATGTAAAATACATGCGCCAGCCTCCTTCTAAAAGGCATATTTTCCCAATCGAACATGATGTATATGAGGTCAATCGCCCTGAAAATAGGCTGATTCGTACCGCATTGGAAATCGTCTGTAAAAAGGCTAAAGATGCGAGTAATTGGAAATTAGCGCAATAACTCCGCCTGATGACGGGTGAAATACCACGAAGTCAGAACATAAGGCAGGATTTGAGACAATGGCAATCAGGACGCTTACTTGCGCTCTATGATGAGATTAAGCTTTGGACTGAGCTAATCCTTGGCGAATATATGCCTGTATCAACGTCCGGTGAGTGGCGTGGTATGAGCCTGCTGTTCCCAATGGAAAAGTTGTTCGAGCACTACGTGGCCTATCATCTGCGCCGTAACTTGCCTGAATCCAAGGTCAAGACACAGCATGCGATGGAACATATCTGTAAACATCAAAATAGCAATATCTTCAAACTCAAGCCAGATATTTTTATTGAGCGATCTGATGATAAAAATATTGTCATGGATACCAAATGGAAGTTGATTGATCAAAGTGATCGTAGTGGACGATACGGTTTAAAAGACAGTGATATTCAGCAGATGTTTGCTTACAGTCACTTTTACTTAGAACATGAGAGCGAAGTAATATTGATTTATCCTTATAGAGTTGAAAAGTTTAATCGGCCTTTAGATGAGTTTGAGTTTAGGCAAACGGATGGTGCAAAGCTGCGAGTCGTACCATTTAATCTGGATGAGCCAGAAAATTTTAAAATTATTTAGTCTTTTATCTTGTGAGGTTAGTACCATATTTGGGACTTAAAGCTACTTTTTAGCTAGATAGGTCCCAATTTAAGTACTTATCATTTGTCGTGATTAGACAAGTATTTATGGGTAATATGCCTTTATTCATTGAGTTCTTTGAGTCTTTGTAAAACCTGTTCCGAAAATGGGAGCCAGTAGTTCCAAGATTTATATGTAGGATTGTATGAGCCGCGTCCTTCACGTTTCCATTCTTTTAGCATCGCAGTGATTGCAGGGTTGTATGCACTATTTACTGAAATCATACCACTAGCAAAATGGCGAACATTAAGGTGCATGCCTTTAACTTTAAATTTATAGTCCTGCCAATTCGGACTGGTGTTCTGTAGTTCAGGCGTTACTGGTAGTGTGGTGGTTACTTTGAAGGAAGTAGAAGCTATTTGTTGCTGAGTGGATTGTTCTTGCGGAAGTGGGTAAATCCATTTTCTATTGTCTAGGTTCTCGAGGATTTGCTGTTTGGCTTCTGTACTTGGAATTGCAATATCATTTTTAAGAAGTGATGATAAATCGACTTCAATACATTTTGATTTAAAAACCTCAATGCGTTTTAGTTTTTCAGCATCAATAAAATGAGTGACTGCGATCTCAATTAAAATAGGTTCGCCATCAAAATAACCAATAAGGTCAGGGCGAATTAAACCGAGAGAAAATTCAGGTAATAATTTTTCGAAGGTCCACCATGCAGCTTCACTATCTGAGTCAGGTAGAGCAGGAAGCATAAGTCCCATAGATTCAAGAATAACCTCTTTGGCATATTTATGTAGTACGGATTCAGAGTTAATCGTACAGCTTACTTTATTACTTGCATGAGCAAAATGATGTTCCTTAATCTCACCTTTACGAGCGATAACGGCTTCACCGCATTCAAAGCAAGTACACTGGCAAGCGAGTCCACGTTCAACCTGCTCAATATTAACCAATTTATTATTTTCGTTTAATGCAATATGCATCGTCATGACTAAAATCCTTAGTGAAGTTGATTTACTCACTCACTATGCTTATGGTCTAATTCTGATAACACTGTATAAACGGGGTATATACGGGTATGTGGGGGTTTAAGTGTTTGAATTAAAATTAAAAGTTTTTTCAATTTTATGGAATGTGCTCAAGGATGATTTAGCACAAAATAGGGCTTATGAATGCTTAAAGGTAATGTGTGCTGCGACGCTTGGGCTATTAAAGGGGCAAGTTGATGATCATGTTGCCTATTCAAGGTATAAATTGAAGGCAGCTGTAGATGGGAAGCTTTCTGCGGATAACGTAGATCCAAAAGAATTAGGAAAATGGATCAATGAAAGAAAACTGAATGAATACCTTGAGCGTTTAAGTTCTAAGCATATTCAAAAATTTTCCGAAATCGGATATGTGCCGGTTGTACGCACGAACGACACTGTTGGTGGAAAAGGTAATGAGCGTCTTTTTTGGTTGGACATTCAAGAGACTGTAATTGAAAGTGTTGATGAAAAATTAGTAAATGAGGAAGATATTGAGTACATCACTTATGAACGTGTAGATTCTTCAGCAATAAAGATGTCGTGGTTTTATCGATTTATATTTAAGAATGGTGAAATAAAAAATAAAAGTATAAGAGGACTGTTTATGCTGATAGTTCTCTTTGGCGGTTTTATTTCATGGGCTTTATATATTTGTGCATTTTCAATAGTTTTAGTACGTGAAGGACAAAACTTCACGACACTTGATTTGTTATTTATAGTCTGTCTAATTGGATTTTCTTACCTATCATTCAAATATTGGTTCGTTCCAATGTGGAATTTACCGGAGCATCGTGTCATTAAAGCACCTATGACGTTTATTTCATTAGCTGAAGAACATGCTGATATTGAGATGTATCGTGATAGAGAGCGTAATCAATTAACACGTGTAACTCGGTTTAGAGGGATATGTCCTATTTGTTCAGCAGAGGTTGTACTTAGAACTGGCCAAACTGATCATAATTTGCCATTAGTTGGACGTTGTGTAGAAAGTCCTTTTGCGCATGTGTATAGCTTTGATCGAGTGCTTATGATTGGAAAGCTGTTAAGTCGGTAATGATATTAAAATTAAGTGTGAAGAATTAAGTCAATGAGCTATTCTCCTATTTGTACAATCAATGCAAATCAAATGGATAATATATATGTGGTTGGTGATTTACATGGCTGTTATAGCCTGTTGATGCAGGAGCTCCAAAACATTAATTTTGATTTTCAAAATGATGTGCTTATTTGTACTGGCGATCTTGTAGATCGAGGTGAAGAAAACTTAGCATGTATTTCCTTATTGGGTGAGCCATGGTTCTATACGGTGCGTGGTAACCATGAGGAAATGTGTATAAAGTCACTTCATGACTCTAAAATTAGAGATATTCACGCACGTAACGGTGGAGAATGGTTTTATCAGTTATCCCAAATACAGCAACTAGAAATTATCGAGCGTTTTAAGCAATTGCCTTTAGTAATCGAAGTTCAATTGGAACATAAAAAGATTGGTGTGGTACATGCTGATATTGATATACATGATTGGAATGCTTTCAAGCAAGACATTGCAAAAGGCGACTATAAAATTTCAGGTGTAAGTTCTGCTTATGCTAATGCGCTGTGGGGGAGAGGACGAATTCGTCAGCATTACGTTCACTATGATGTTGTCGAAAATATAGATGAAATTTATCTAGGACATACCATTGTAAAAGAGCATACTAAAATCGATAACTGCCATTACATTGATGTTGGTTCCTTTTTTACCAAGAAACTTTGTATTGTAAAAATCCAATGAATCTGGCGATGTGGTAGGGGAGTTTGGTGGTAAATAAAGTTTAATTGATTAAAAAATGAACATTTAAACCATGTATCCTAGCTTGTATCCTGTAATTTTTTTAAAGTAATTAGTGTAATAAAAACAATAGGATAGGTGATAGTTTTTGTCCGTCTGGGCCCACCATATAAAAAAACCACTTAGGTGTATTAATCCTAGGTGGTTTTTTGTTTTTGGATATTATGAAATCTGAAGTAAGCAATTCACTTAATTGATCGTTGCTCTTATCTCGAAGGACTTAAAATGGTTGCCTCTACTGATAATTAACTTTTCTGGTTTACCTTTCAATAAATACTCTTCGTTCCCAGCTTAATAAAAAAGCATCTCCCTCAGATATTACTTTTGTTATCTAGATTCCATAAACATCCTCTTTAATCAAAAAAAAAGTTCATATTTATGAAATAATTGTGATGTAGTTCAAAGAATACCTGCAAAAAAAGTGAAAAGTAGATGAAATGCATTTTACAACTGAAAAAATTATGCTAATTAATATGAGATGATTTTTTAGTCAAAAATCATGATGTTTCAGGACGGAATATCTTAAGAAGCGTATTAAAAAAAATGATTAAACAGGAGTTTCAACGATGCTTCAGCTTTTAAGAAAATTGTTTTGTTTGCATATTTATGAGTATGAGCAAATGCAAGAGATCGGGGAACACAGGGAGTGTCGTAAGTGCGGTACGAATAAGGACTAAAGTTTTTGCAAGAAAAGTGAGCAATGGCTCACTTTTTTTATGCTTGTTATGGGCTAATTTCCGTTAAAATTAAAGGGAAATTTCATCACGATGAACAGGCATATGAGTAAAGATTTTCATGCAGATACCTATATTGTAGACAGCAAGCTGGCAGATACGCTGC
Organism: Acinetobacter endophylla; assembly: GCF_053543775.1. NCBI lineage: Bacteria > Pseudomonadati > Pseudomonadota > Gammaproteobacteria > Moraxellales > Moraxellaceae > Acinetobacter > Acinetobacter endophylla. Next base: position 16,909 of record NZ_JBLVOM010000313.1, read on the forward strand.
ACTGGCTCAGCCTGCATCAAGATAGTTATGACTCCTTTAGTTATGATGCAGTCACGCAAGCGCTGATGGTGCATCATGCTAATGGAGTAGATCAAATCCGAGTCGGAGATTATCTGAATGCCCGTTATGGTATTTTAATTACTGCACATAACTTTTCTGCAAGTTCATCAAGTTAAACAGTTGTTAGCTTGCCATGGCATCTGTAGCCAGACTGCGAACACTCGGTTTTGGCTGTTCTGCAACTAAACCTAATTTTGCAAAAAGTTGCTGATCTCGACCTTGGGATGTATTAGGGGTCGTCAGCAGTTTTTCACCAGAGAAAATAGAATTGGCACCAGCCATAAATGCCAAAGCCTGATCCGAATCGCTTAAGGATTCACGCCCTGCAGAAAGGCGAATATAGCTTTTAGGCATCAACAACCGTGCTACTGCAATGGTACGAATCCACTCAATCACATCCAGTTTTTCTACATCTGCCATCGGTGTACCTTCAATCGGCACTAACATATTAATCGGCACAGATTCAGGATGAATTGCCAGAGTTGCAAGTTCATATAGCAAACCAATCCGGTCATCACGGCTTTCACCTAGACCCACAATACCCCCACTACAAACTTTCATGCCAGCCTGACGTACATGATCCAGAGTATCCAGACGATCATCAAAGCTACGCGTGCTGATGATATGTGAATAGTATTCACGAGAAGTATCCAGATTATGGTTGTAATAATCCAGTCCAGCATCTTTCAAGCGTTCAGCCTGAGATCCATTTAGCATCCCCAGTGTCATGCAGGTTTCCAGACCGAGTGCTTTAACTTCACGCACCATTTCCAGCACATAAGGCATATCGCGTTCATGCGGGTTGCGCCATGCAGCCCCCATACAGAAACGTGAACTTCCTGATGCCAGCGCCTGTTTGGCTTCCTGAATCACTTTATCGACCGCAATGCGTTTTTCAGCTTCCAGTTTGGAATCATAATGCGCTGATTGTGAGCAGTATTTACAGTCTTCAGGGCATTTACCGGTTTTAATCGAAAGCAGGGTGCTGACCTGAACGGTATTCGCAGTGAAATGTTCACGATGAACTTGTTGCGCCTGAAATACTAAATCCATTAAAGGCTGTTGATAAAGTGCTTGTATTTCTTCACGTGACCAATCATTACGTACCGCATCACTACTGTTCATCTCTTTCCCTGTCTATGCTTATTTATCATTCGGTTCATCTTAATAAAAATAAGCTTTTGCTTCACTAGCAAAATATGACCTTATATAAATGGCAAAGCCCACACGAGGTGAGCTTATTTTTTCAGTTGCCAGATTATTTATTACTGTGATTTCCATGAATATCCTGGCCATGCAGATCACTACGGTGCTGCTTGTTAAACACACGCTGATCCTGTTCATGCTGATTGTTTTTTGGGGAATTAATCGGGCCATGTTGCGGCTGCTGCTGTTGTTGCTTCTGCTGGTCATGCTGAAGCTGCTCAAGCAGTTCTTGATTTGGATTTTTTGATGACATCATCTTTCCTCCACTTCATTCTTCAATTCTGACTATTTTTATTTATGCCATAGTCTGAAACACGGGTGTGTAAGGCTTTTAAGTGAAACTGTGAATCTAGGTAAAGTTGAAATATATTTTAATAGTGAGAGAAAATTAGCTGGATTTTGCCAGTTGTTCTTGAATGGCCCAATCGATATGTACCTGCACAATTCCATCATGCTGATCACGCTGTTGCTGAAGGGCCTGAATAATCTGCCCATCAAAGGGTGCATTGCCCAAACCAATCGCGATATTGCGCATAAAGCTTTGGTAACCCGTACGACGCATAGGGCTGCCTTCAGTCGAACTTAAAAAGGTGGCTTCATCCCATTGCCATAAATCCAGTAAACTCACCTGATCCAGTCCATGCCGTGGATGAAAATCCTCTACCGACGTGACTTGGGCAAAACTGTTCCATGGACATATCAGCTGGCAATCGTCACAACCAAAAACCCGGTTACCAATTCCGCGTCGTAAATCTTCGGGAATGATGCCTTTATATTCGATGGTCAGATAGGCGATACAGCGTCGTGCGTCCAGCATGTACGGTTCTACAATGGCTTGAGTCGGACAGATGTCGATACACGCGGTACAGGAGCCACAATGTTTCGTCGCAGGTTCATCAAAAGGCAGTTCCAGTGAAGTAAGCAGTTCACCCAAAACAAAGAATGAGCCTGATGTTTTATGAATCAGCAGGGTGTGTTTACCTGTCCAGCCCATGCCGGCACTTTCAGCCAGCGATTTTTCAAAAATGGGTGCAGAATCCGCAAAAGGACGTGATTCAAAATCTCCGATTTTTCCCCGGATTTTTGTCGCCAAGGTTTTCAGGCGACCGCGCATGGTTTTATGATAATCCCGGCCACGAGCATAACGCGCGATAATGGCAGAGTTGGGTGCATAAGGGATATAACGTGGTTCTGGTGCGTCGACCAGATAATCCATACGCACACAGATAATGCTACGTGTGCCGGGAACCAGTAAGGCGGGATTGGCACGTTTTTCCAGATTCTCTTCCAGAAACTTCATGTCACCATGATAACCACGATCCAGATATTCCTGTAAGCGTGCTAATTCTGCTTGAGCATCTGGTTTTGCAATGACACAATCAGAAAAACCCAATTCTAAAGCCTGCGCTTTAATCCATGCTTTTAGCTCGGCTGGATCTTGTTGATAAACTTTAATTTGCGCTTGAGAATCGGGAGTTGCCATAAACCAAAGACAGGGAATAAGAAATGCAGCAACAAGTTTACCATAGCCGTGATCTACAAGCATGGGAGCAGCGCTGGTTTCAACAGCAAAATAGTTCCTACGGTTTAATGCAACAAGTCGCCTGGGGGATTAGTCAGCGGCTGATCACTTTATTTTCCCAGCAAAAAATAAAAAAAATCGCTGTCTGCTGTGGTCAGGGTAATAATGCCGGCGATGGCTATCTTGTGGCCAAATATCTCAAACAGGCGGGCTTCAGTGTTGATATTTATGCAGTTGAGTTGGGTAATTCCAAAGATTTAGCATCGGCTGTGCAGGAAGCTCAGCAAGCTGGCTTGCAGCCTTATTCGCATTTTGATTTTCAATCTGAATGTGAGGTCTATATCGATGCATTATTCGGAATTGGTCTGAACCGTCAGCTGGACTTTGACTGGCAAAATGTTATTCAAACGATCAATCAGCAAACTGGACTCAAAATCTCAATTGATATTCCGAGTGGATTGGATGCCAATACCGGCCAGCCTTTGCCTGTTGCGATTAAAGCTGACTATACTTTCACAGGTTTAGGGCTCAAGGCAGGACTGTTTACCGGACAAGGCAAAGAATATGCGGGCAAGATCGAACTGATTTCTGCTATCCCGACAGATACTGAGCTTCAACCAATTGCTTGTCTTTCATCACATCAGATTCAATTGCCGAAGCGTGAAGCCTTTGGTCATAAAGGCAGTTATGGTCATGTCTTGGTTGTAGGTGGTCATGCCGATATGGGGGGGGCAGTGATCATGGCAGCAGAGGCAGCATTTGCTGCCGGAGCGGGTAAAGTGACGATCGTTTGTGATGCAAAACACCACACCGCGATTTTGTCACGTGCGCCAAATATTATGCTGCGTGATATCAATCTTTTAACTCAGGAGCAACGCCAAGCACTGATTCAGCAGGTCGATGCAGTCTGTTTTGGCATGGGATTAGGTCGTGATTCTTGGTCAGAGCAACAATATACAGCTTGGTTTGAGCTGACTCAGCAATCTGATCTGGAGGTTGTTTTGGATGCGGATGCCTTATGGTTTCTGGCCAAGCAGCCTCAAGTTTTGAATTCCCAGACTTATGCCACACCACATCCAGGAGAAGCTGCAACTTTGCTAGCATGTAGCACTGCGGAAGTTGAAATGGATCGGATTGCAGCCATTCATGCCCTGCAACAAAAATATCAGGGACAGTGGGTGCTAAAAGGTTCAGGCAGCCTGATTCTGGAAGAAAGGCTTTACATCTGCAATGCCGGGAATGCCGGTATGGGAACTGGCGGAATGGGGGATGTGCTGGCCGGCATGATTGCCAGTCTAAAGGCGCAATTTGCGCAAAAAATTTATTTGCATGAAATTGTGACGCTGCATGCACTTGCAGGTGATGAACTGGCCAAAAATGGCGAACGTGGCTTGCAGGCACAGGATATGAAACATGCGATTTATCAGGTCGTGAATCGCTAAGGAGAATAGTGTGCCAGTCATCAAACTGAATATTTCAGGCCAAGTTCAAGGAGTCGGATACCTTTACTGGTTTGCCGAGCAGGCTCAGGCGCTTGGACTGAAAGGATATGTGAAGAACTTGAGCACAGGTGAGGTGGAGGCCGTTATTGCTGGAACAGACTCCCAACTTCAGGAAATGATTACACGAAGTTGGCAAGGGCCTGCTCGTGCCATCGTACAAACGGTTATTCAAAAGCATCTGGAATCGGACCTAGATGTTCAAGACTTTATAATATTGCGTTAAACCTTAGCGACGACGGCTGCTGACACGACTACGGCCACGTGCCATACCACCCAAAGCATTTAATACCGCCATTTTACTCATACTTCCTGAGGCGTGGGCATGACAAATAGCAGCAGCTAGCGCATCGGCGGCATCCTGTTGCGGTTTGATGCTGAGTTTTAGAATATTCATCACCATCATCTGCACCTGTTCTTTATCGGCAGCACCATAACCGACTACCGACTGCTTGATCTGGCGCGCGGTATATTCAGCGACTTTCAAATCCAGATTGACCAGTGCCGCAACAGCAGCACCACGGGCCTGACCGAGTTTTAAGGCAGAATCCGGATTTTGTGCCATAAAGACCTGTTCTACCGCAGCTTCAGTGGGACCATAAAATTTTACAATGCGCTCCACGCCGGCAAAGATCCGTTTTAAACGTTCAGGCATTTCTGTCGTTTCTGTTCTGATGGTGCCGGCATCAACAAAAGTCAGTTTGGAGCCGTCTTTTTCGATAATTCCGTAACCGGTTAAACGAGAACCGGGGTCAATCCCAATAATTAATGACATGCCCGCACTTTAAAAATAGAATAATGCCCATATTGTTACATAAGCGTATCAAAAAAGCTTGATCCTGATGAAGCAGTTGATTCCAGCATCCTATTATTTATTTTACTGAGATTAGATTAATTTTCATGAAATTATTTCTTATTATCCTTGCAGGCTTAATCCTAGAAGTATTTGTCTGGATTGGCGTGGGTGACCTCGTCGGGAGCATGTGGTACGTATTTTTCTGGTTTGTGGCCGCATTTTTTATTGGTATGAATCTGATCCGTAAATACTCGGCCGGTGTAATGCCACAAATGCAGCAAATGCAGATGGGACAGATGAGTGCAGATCCTGCATTAACAGGAAATTTACCTAAAATTCTGGCAGGTTTCTTTCTGCTTATTCCTGGATTGATTACCGACGTATTGGCAGTATTGATGCTCATTCCAGCGGTTCAGCAGGTTTTTAAGGCTGCTATAATGAAAGCGATGATGAAACGTCAGCAACTCATGATGGAAAAAATGATGGGTGGCATGATGGGCGATATGGGTGGTGCACAAGGCCAGAACCCATTTGCCGAGATGATGCGTCAAATGCAGGATATGCAAAATCAGCAATCAGGTCGCGGTGATTCCAACATTATTGATGGTGAAGCACGTGAAGTGAGACCTGAGGCGAAAAAAATTGAAATGAAAGATATCAATCCAAAATAAATGTTTTATTTAAAAAATTCTATTTAAGCCGAATCTGATGATTCGGTTTTTTATTGGAGCTTTCTAATCTCTTTGAACAAACGTTATAATATATTTTTATAAATTTACCTTATTTTAATGTCTCTGCTTTTTACGATCTGTCTCCTACATTTTGTTGCTCAACTCAGTCCCGGTCCCGATATTTTGCTCATTGCCAAAAGTGCCGCATCTACCACACGCCAGAATGCCTTGAAAATTATTGCAGGGATCTCTGCCGGTATTGTGGTTTGGGTAGTACTGACACTTGCGGGTTTTACTGTGTTAATTGACCAGTTTCCATGGATCCAGCACGCCTTAATGCTTTTGGGTGGCATATTCTTGGCTAAAATGGGATGGGCCATGTTAAAGGGTGGTGTGCATAGCTTTAAAAATGGACATCAGACCGACGACGATACAAATGGACAGGTGCAAGCTAAAAACTATTTTATGTTGGGCTTATGGACCAATCTTTCTAATCCCAAAACACTGATCTATTTTAGTAGCGTATTTTCACTGGCCTTAAGTTCGTCTGCTTCCGATTATTTGAAAGCACAGTTAGCGGTAATTATTCCCTTGCAGACTTTTATCACCTTCACTTTATTGATGCTGTTGATTTCCCAACCAAAAATTAAAATCTTGTACCAGCGTTCGGGGAGTTATATTGATATGATGTCAGGCGGACTATTTCTGCTATTTGCATTGTCGTTATGGTATGAAGCACTTATTCTGATGAATTAAGGAGGGTATCTTCATTTAATGCTGGAGATATTGGTGAGGTCGGGGAAGGGGAGGCTAAATTGTCTGGTGTTTTAACCGCCGTTTGATAACGATTAGGCTTTAAGGTGGTTTCAGTATTTTCAGAGCCCTGATAACTGCGACTACGGTTAGCGCGCTCACGCAATCCACCTTTTTTAATTAACTGAACCATGGCACATCTCTCATTCAAATCCACAGCTATTGTAAATCAAAGCTGGATTTGATGAGGTTATTTTCCGCATCTCTATTTGAATTATTTAAGAGTAATAAAAAGACTTGTTTGAACTAACAGGTCTTTGCTGTGAGATGCATGAAATTAGCGAAGTCTTTTATCTTCTTCTTTTAAAACATCCAGTATAGAGTGTTGTATAGGAACTTCTTGTTGTGATTGCACATACAAATGCACGACTTTAAATACGATTGCTGTAACGAGGCAGGCCACAAGACAAAAAATCCAGAAACCAAAAGGGCTGCGAATATGATGTGAGCCACAGTTTGAGCATGATTTTTCTGTAGAGTCGACTACTTTTTCGCAGCAAGCACAATGATATTGATACTGCATTGTTCTTCTCCCAGGATGTTATCCTTTTTATTCTTCGATCATGAAAGATGATTCAATTGGTTTTTTATCATAGGTAGAGCAGCATCAGCTTGCAATAAGCAATTGCTGATAATTACATAGAGACAATAGAGTATAAAAATTCATTACACAAGCAGTAGGATTTTCTTAAAATGTAAGAAATATTTTCATTAATCAAATGATAATCAATGAATTAAGAGTTAATTCTCTTGAAAATATACATAATAAAGCCCGCATCAAGCGGGCTTTATTTGAGCTAGTCTAAAACTTACTGCCCAGAACGGATGATGTAATCAAAAGCAGACAGTGATGCCTTGGCACCTTCACCGGTGGCAATGATGATCTGCTTGTAAGGCACTGTGGTACAGTCACCTGCCGCAAACACACCTTTGACATTGGTTTCGTTGCGGTCGTTAATCACAATCTCGCCACGGTTAGTTAATTCAACAGCCGTTTCTTTCAGGAAGTCCGTATTTGGCAACAAACCGATCTGCACGAAGATCCCTGCAAGTTCTACTGTATGCTCTTCATCTGTGGCACGGTCTTTGTATTTCAGACCCGTCACCTGTGAACCGTCACCCAGCACTTCAGTCGACAAGGCATTCTTGATCACGGTGGTGTTCGGCAAGCTGTTCAGTTTGTCTTGCAGCACCTGATCCGCACGCAATTTGGTATCAAATTCCACCAAAGTTACATGCTCTACAATCCCTGCCAGGTCGATCGCAGCTTCCACCCCCGAGTTACCACCGCCAATCACGGCGACACGTTTACCCTTAAACAGTGGGCCATCACAGTGCGGACAGTAGGCCACACCACGAGTTTTGTATTCCTGCTCACCTGGAACGTTCATCTCTCTCCAGCGTGCGCCGGTCGACAGAATTACAGTTTTCGATTCCAGTTTGGCACCATTCTCTAAAGTCACTTCCACCAGACCATTGGCCGTTTCGTCTGCCCCTTTGATATCAGACACGCGTTGCAAGTTCATGATGTCGACCCCGTATTCACGCACGTGGGCTTCCATCTCTGCGGCAAACTTTGGACCTTGAGTTTTCTGTACAGACGTAAAGTTTTCAATGTCCATGGTATCCATGACCTGCCCGCCCATACGTTCAGCCACGATCCCGGTTTTAATGCCTTTACGCGCTGCATAGATGGCTGAAGTATTCCCCGCAGGTCCACCACCAATCACCAGAACATCAAAGGCGTCTTTGGCATTCAGCTTTTCCGCATCTTTGGCAGCGGCATTGCTATCCAGCTTGGCAATGATTTCTTCCAGCGTCATACGACCCTGACCGATATGCTGGTTGTCCTGGAATACCATCGGCACCGCCATGATCTTGCGTTCTTCGACTTCGTCCTGGAAGAAAGCCCCATCAATCATGGTCGCTGTAGTGCCCGGGTTATAGATGGCAATCAGGTTAAGTGCCTGAACCACATCCGGACAGTTATGGCAGCTTAACGATACGAACACGTCAAAGTTAGATTGAACACCCAGGCTCTTAATATTCGCCAGTACTTCATCAGAGACTTTCGGTGCATAACCTGAGGTTTGCAACAATGCCAGGATCAGCGAAGTGAACTCATGGCCCATTGGCAAGCCTGCAAAGAACACACGCGGTTCCTCACCTTGTTTGGCAATCCCAAAACTTGGCGCACGTGCATTGGTCCCGTCAAAGCGTGCAGTGACTAAGTCAGACAGTGCAGCCACTTCGGACACCAGTTCCTGGATTTTGGCTGATTTGTCAGAGCCATCTAAAGTCGCGACCAATTCAATCGGGCCTTCTAGGCGTTCTAATAGGGTTTTAAGTTGAGCTGAAGTATTTTGGTCTAACATTGCTAACGTCTCCAAAGGAGTAAATGTTTATTTGATAACAGGATATTAAATGAATTGAATAAATAGTTAAAACAGTTTGTTTTTATTTTATTGATCGGATTTACAGATTTATTGAGAAATTCATCATTAATTTCAGAGTTCTATATCGGGGCGAAAGATTAATTTTCAAGTAGTTTAGAGCAAGAATAAGGATTTTCAGCTAAGATTAAAACAAGATATTTGAGACTTGAATGATGGAATTACAACGCGGTATTTATCAACATTATAAGGGACAGCTTTATCAGGTGTTTCATGTCGCCACGCACAGTGAAACTGAAGAAAAGCTGGTGGTTTATCAATGTCTCTATGGAGATTATTCGATTTGGGTACGTCCTTTAACGATGTTCACTGAAACCATTACCACCCACGATGATCGTGAAGTGGAGCGTTTTAAATTGATTCAGGCACTTTAAGCCAAACAGACTCAGGGAGGAGTGATGCAAAACTCAGATGAATTTGAAAGATTCATGCAAGAATTATATGAAAAATTTCAGAGGCATGACCTTAAGCAGGCAGATCGCCTGCACCGATATCGCAATATAGAACCAGAATCAGGTCAATTTTTGTCTATGTTGATTCGTGCGCAACAATCGAAAAGTATTCTGGAAATTGGCACCTCTACCGGCTATTCCACTTTATGGCTGGCAGAAGCGGCTCGGCAGACTCAAGCAATGATCACAACTCTTGAAGTTGATGCAAAACGGGTTACTCAGGCAAAGCAATATGCGACAGAAATAGATCTTGCAGATTTAATCAATTTTAAAGTAATTGATGCTCAGGTTTATCTGGAGGCAGAACAGGAAATATTTGATTTTATCCTGTTAGATGCTGAACGAGATGCTTATGTCAGTTACTGGCCACATTTGAGTCGATTACTTAAAGCAAAGGGCGGGTTACTGGTAGTTGATAATGTCATTTCACATGCAGCAGAAGTCGAAGAGTTTATTGCCTTAATTCAGCAAGACCCACGTTTTATCATGAGTATTGTACCCATAGGCGCAGGTTTGCTGATGGTGGGATTTCGTTAAATGGATTCACTTCAATCCATGCAAATTTTATTAAAATGTAAATTATATTCGAGATACTTTTCCACGAATGCGGCTTTGTCTTGGCGTCTTAGCAGGTTGTCATAAATAAATTCAGGTACGGGATGATACAGCTCGGTATGACCATTACTGTATACAATTTTCAGGTGGCGGCTTGAGGGATTGTATTTCCAAGAAATCACGGTAAGCAGTTTTTGCATATGCGTTCCTCCACTGAATATTTCTTATCTTATCATTTGAACTTATGCCATATGGCTCTGCAGATGTATAGCTCAATTGTAAGAATCGGTAAGGATTATGAGAAAGCGAAGCAAAAGATATGCCTGAATTTTTATATGATGGATCAAGAAAAAAATAGGACTGCAATATTTAAAGTCCTAGGGCGTGTCCTCATTTGAAGAATTGGTTTTAAATACTTAAAATCCTCCTTTGAGTTATTTTTATGGTGGTGTTTCAAAAAGTATGCTGAAAAAAACAATATGGCTTTTGATAAAATAGAGGTATGAAAATAACGCTACAAATCAAATGTCCTACCTGTCTAAGTAACAATATAAAGAGAAATGGCATCAAAGTAGATGGGAAACAAAACCATCAATGCAAAGATTGCAAACGTCAGTTTATTGGTGATCATGCATTAAGCTATCAAGGATGTAACTCAGGTATTACCGGCAAGATATTACATTTAATGGTCAGAGGAAGCGGTGTAAGAGATATTGCTGAAGTCGAGCGTATCAGCATTGGCAAGGTATTACGAACCTTAAGTGAATCGATCTATCAGATTCAGCCTAAACAAAGCCACTACGAATGTCTTGAAGTCGATGAACTTTGGACTTTTGTAGGGAATAAGAAAAATAAACAATGGCTTATTTATGCCTACCATCGAGAATCTGGAGAAATTGTTGCTTATGTTTGGGGTAAGCGGGATTTAGCAACGGTTCAACGTCTTAAAGCTAGACTTAAAAAGCTTGGGGTTCAATATGCTGGAATTGCGAGTGATCACTGGGATAGTTTTATCACAGCATTTCAATGTTGCAAGCAAGTGATCGGTAAGTTTTTTACCGTCGGTATTGAAGGTAACAACTGTAGAATTCGTCATCGAATCAGGCGTGGATTTAGGAGAAGTTGCAACTTTTCTAAAAAGCTCGAAAATCATTTTAAAGCCTTTGATTTGACTTTCTTTTACCTTAATAACGGATTTGTTTAACGCCAGCATACTTTTTGAAACACCACCAAAACTTTATCACGGTAAACGAATCGACGTACCAAAACGTTTTGCCCCTGATCCGGTATTTTTAGCCTGGCATAGAGCACACCGGTTTTTAGAACAACCCAATGATCTTTAAAAGCGAGCGGTATGAGAGAAATGATAGGCACAAAAAAAGCACTCTAAGAGTGCTTTTTTCAATATCTTGCTTCTAAATTATAGAGCAACGATATTTACAGCTGTCGGGCCTTTTTGACCTTGAGCTACGCTGAAAGAAACCTTTTGGCCTTCAACTAAAGTTTTGAAACCTGAACCAGTGATTTCGCTGAAGTGAGCAAAAACGTCTGGACCTGATTCTTGTTGAATGAAACCAAAACCTTTAGTTTCGTTGAACCATTTTACTGTACCGTTAACTGTATTAGACATAATATAACCTATTGAATCGTATGAATTTATAGCCAAAATTTCAGATGACTAACTGTAACTTTGAAAAATAAAAAGGATGGAGCTTTTTGATCTGTAATACGAAGGTTTATGACTAAAACTGCGATACTTAAAAGAAGACTAACCAAAACAAGAATTTTTCTAGTTGGGATTATCATACCGCTTATTTTGAGATATACAAGCGTTTTATTTGGCTAATTTATTAGGATGTTGAAAAATATAAAATTAAATTTGTATATTTTCTATCCAGAAAGGTTTTTTAAGTTAAACAAGGGTATCTACATCAATAAAAAGAGCGCCGAAGCGCCCTTTTTAACTCAATTTACAGCTTAGTAGTCAAAGCTAAAGTGTTCTGGTGCCAGTGCCGTCATGGTTTTAGAGGGATTCACCATCGCTTCAGCATGACCTTGAGTACGTGGCAGAATACGTTCAAAGTAGAAATCAGCAGTTTTGATTTTCGCTTTATAGAATTCTGGAACTTCCGTACCGTCATTAGAAGCTAGTTTGGCTGAAGCGACTGCAGCTTGCTGTGCCCAGAAGTAGGCCATCATCACATAACCGGAGAACATCAGGAAATCGACTGACGCAGAAGAGACGATGTCACGGTCCTTACGTGCTGCCAGCATGATACGTACGGTTAATGCATTCCACTGTGCACATAGCTTGGTTAAATCCCAGGCAAATCGGCGCATATATTTATTACGTGCATGCTGACCGCAGAATTTCAGGATTTCAGCAGTGTAATCACGAATAACTTTACCTTTTGATGTCAACAGCACTTTACGGCCAATCAGATCCAGTGCCTGAACACCTGTTGTGCCTTCATACAGGGTAGAGATACGTGAGTCACGTACGATCTGTTCCATGCCCCATTCTTTGATATAGCCATGTCCACCGAAGACTTGCATACCGTGATTTGATGCCTCATAACCCATTTCGGTCAGGAAGCCTTTCAGGATTGGAGTATAGAACCCAAGATGGTCATCATGCTGTTCAAATGCTGCAGTATCGCCACGCAGCAAAGCATCATTCATGTTGTCGGCAATTTTTGCTGCATGATAAATCATGGCACGGCCACCTTCAGCAATGGCTTTTTGCGTCAATAGCATACGGCGGACATCAGCATGGTGAATGATCGCATCCGCTACTTTTTCCGGATCTTTTTTGCCAGACAAGGCACGCATTGACATACGTTCTTTAGCATAAGGTAAAGCACCCTGGAATGACAATTCAGCATGACAAATACCCTGAATCGCAGTACCAATACGCGCCGTGTTCATAAAGGTGAACATAGCGTGCAAGCCTTTATTCGGTTCGCCAATCAGGTAGCCAGTCGCATTGTCAAAATTCAGTACAGCCGTTGCTGAAGCGCGAATCCCCATTTTGTGTTCAATCGAACCGCAGTTCACTGGATTACGCTCGCCGATCCCGCCATCTGCAGCAGCAATAAATTTCGGTACGATAAACAGAGAAATCCCTTTGGTACCTTGCGGCGCATCTGGAAGGCGTGCCAGTACGATATGTACGATATTTTCAGTCAGGTCGTGCTCACCTGCGGAAATAAAGATTTTGGTGCCTGAAATGGCATAGCTGCCATCTTCTTTCGGCTCTGCTTTGGTCTTAACCTGCCCCAGATCCGTACCACATTGTGGCTCAGTCAGACACATGGTGCCCGCCCAAGTTCCTGCAACTAAGTGAGGCAGATACGTGTTTTTCTGCTCATCGGTACCATATTGCATGATAGTGTTGATACAACCCACACTTAAACCCGGATACATCTGGAATGACCAGTTTGCAGTCCCCATCATTTCCGATTTGATCAGGTTTAAAGACATTGGCAGGTTTTGGCCACCAAATTCTTCAGGATAAGACAGACCTTGCCAGCCACCTTGTACGAACTGGTCGTAAGCTTCTTTAAAGCCTTTCGGTGTTTTTACTTCGCCATTTTCAAAATGACAGCCTTCTTCATCACCGCTTTGATTCAACGGCGACAGTACATTTTCACAGAAATCTGCAGCGCCTTCTAAGATCATATCTACCGTGTCGGCATCGGCATATTCACCATTCGACAAATTCTGGTAGTGCGCAGGGTAGTCAAGCACTTCATTCATAAGGAAGCGAATGTCGTGTAAAGGGGCTTTATATGCTGGCATGCGTTTAATCCTGATTGAAATTAGTTTTGGATTATCTGTATCGATTCTTTGATTATTCACATTCGGGATAAAAAAACATTGATGAATTCAGTGAATAAAAATGTCAGAAAAGCGAATCGATTTTTAAGGCTAATGAATGAAATCATCGAATTTCATCATTAGGTGTTTACATTACAGGAAGATTAAAAACTTGTTATATCAATGGAATTTAATGAGTTAAAAGGTGATTTGTCCAGTATATTTTTGTATGAATTGTGCTCGGATTCAGGTCGCAAAATAACTCATTCTAAAATGTCATTAAAACCAATTCATGGTTTTTCAGCTTATAAAAAGTAGTAGGAGGAGAGTAAAGGGTTGCAGTTGCAACCCGAACTGAACTCATTGGAGAGATAGGGGTTTTAAAGAAACTCTTTTAAATCCGGCTTGATACCATTCCAGATGTAAAAAGATTCAATTGCCTGACCGACCAGCATGCCAAAACCTTCAGATGTCGGTACACCGCGTACTTTGGCTTGATCGAGAAAGGAAGAAGGTTTGCCATAGGCCATTTCATAGGCCCGTTTAAACTGTAACGCCTCTGGTAAAACCAAAGCATCACCACTGAGGCTGGCAGAGGTGGCATTAATCACCAAATCAAATTCACCGGCTAAATTGTCTAGTGAAATCGCCTGTAATTCGACTTGAGGTACGGCATCCTGAAGATCAGCGACCAGTTGTTCCGCGCGTGCCAAGGTACGATTGGCGATTACGATTTTTTTCGCACCTGCTTGGGCGAGTGGATAAATCACACCACGCGTGGCACCGCCTGCACCAATAATTAAAATATCTGTATTTTCCAGTGGCCAATCTAGTGCTCGAATTGCTTCAACCAGTCCCTGACCATCGGTATTGTCGCCATGCAGCACACCATTTTCCATCCATAGCGTATTCACGGCTTTGGCAATTTTGGCCCGTTCACTCAGCACCTGACAGTGGGCAAAAGCCTGTTCTTTAAAGGGTACGGTGACATTCATGCCACTACCGCCATTGCTAAAGAATTCCTGAATGTTGGCTACGAAGCCATCCAGTGGCGCCAGACGCTTGGTGTAACTCAGGTCGACACCAGTTTTAGCAGCAAAGGCGTGATGCAATTCTGGAGAACGTGATTGTTCAATCGGGTTACCAATCACGGAAAATTGTTTGCTCATTTCACAATGTCCATGTGCGGAAATGGCCATCAATATACGTGAAAAAGCGCAGAGACTAAAGCCTGCGCGATTTTAAATTGCTGTTAAGTGATCCGGGTTTTAGGAACTGCAAATATCCATAATATGTTCCGCAAACATCAGCGCCATACTGAGAACAACCCCAAACCCAGTCAGGATACTCACCAGAATAGCGGCGCCATCCAGAATCAGGTTGTGACTCAAAATTGCGGTACTTATCGCGCTGATGGCGAGAGCCAGAAAAAGCCAAAAGGCCAACACAGGTAGATTTAATTGAAGATTATGCATTGTTATTCTCACTAGACATCAAATGGAATATGATCGATGTAGCGATAGGGTGCCGCGATCAAATCAGGTATTTCTATGCAGCAGTATAGAGGATATATCTATTAAAACAGCCCTCTATTTGAGGGCCGTTTGTATCATTTCATTGCGTTGGATTTTAATTCTGTTAACCAGTTATGTGGTTTCAGGTAGTAATCTGTTAAACGTTTTTCCGGTGAGCCCTCATCCCATTCAGGGCGATATGACCATCCGGTAAGCGGGGGCAGGCTGACCAGAATCGATTCAATCCGGCCACCAGTCTGCAAGCCAAACAGGGTGCCGCGGTCATAAACCAGATTGTATTCCACATAACGGCCGCGACGGTATAACTGAAACTCGCGTTGTGCTTCGGTATAAGGCTTATCCTGATTGCGCTGGAAAACCGGCAGAATGGCTTCCAGATACCCATTGCCTACAGCCTGCATATACTGGAAACAGGTTTCAAAATCCCATTGATTCAGGTCATCAAAAAATAAACCACCCACACCGCGCTGCTCGTCGCGATGTTTTAGATAAAAATAATTATCACACCATTGTTTATGTTCAGGATAAACCTCTTCGCCGAATGGCGCGCACAGATCATGCGCTGTTTGATGCCAGGACAGTACATCTTCATCATTCGGATAAAACGGAGTCAGGTCAAAACCGCCACCAAACCACCAGACCGGATCCTGACCTTTTTTTTCTGCGACAAATAAACGCACGTTGGCATGTGAGGTGGGCACATTCGGGTTTTTCGGATGAATCACCAGCGATACCCCCATGGCCTGTGCTTTGGCGCCAGCAATATTAGGATGACGTTCAGTCGCAGAAGCAGGCAGCTTAGAAATGTTGATGTGGGAGAACATCACGCCGCCTTTTTCAATCACCGTACCATTTTGCAAAACACGTGAACGGCCACCACCACCTTCTGGACGCTCCCAGTCATCGATGATAAATTCGGCCGTACCGCCGCCAGCACGTTCCTGCTGTTCTAATGCTGCACAAATCCGTGCCTGCAAGTCGAGGAGAAATTCACGAACGTGTTGAATATCCGTAGATGTAGGATGCTGCATCAGAGCCCTCGTAGGGAAATAAAAAACTAACGACATCAAAGCATAAAATCAGTCAAAGATTAAGGTCTAATTTGGTGATGCAATTCATCAGCCCAGACATTACATTCCACTATTCATAAGCAGAATGCATGATTAAATCCGACCAAATGGCTAGGTTGAATTCTTCTTTCAAGCTCAGCACAATAACTCACAAGCGCTCATTGGCTTGAGCATTTCTCGATGGTAATAGGTGGGTGTCATGTCGGTACAGGTCAATTCCCTGATTCAAAAATACAATGTTCCCGGGCCACGCTATACTAGTTATCCTACGGTTCCGTATTGGGAAGAGCAGAATTTCTCGCTGGAACAATGGAAGCAAACGCTAAAAAAGTCTTTTGATGAATCCAATCAAAGCGAAGGCATTAGCTTGTATATCCACCTGCCATTTTGCGAAAGCCTGTGTACCTTTTGTGGTTGCCATAAGAGAGTCACAAAAAAACATGAAATGGAACAGCCTTATATTCAGGCAGTGTTGAAAGAATGGGATTTATATTGTGAGCTATTACAAGAAAAGCCCATCATTAAAGAGATTCATTTGGGTGGGGGAACGCCGACCTTTTTTTCAATGGCGCATCTGGCTCAACTGATTCAAGGCATTCTGGCCAAAGCAGATGTAGCGCCTGTACATGAATTCAGTTTTGAAGGCCATCCTAATAATACCATGCGTGAGCATTTGCAAGGTTTATATGACCTTGGCTTTCGTCGAGTCAGTTATGGGGTACAGGATTATAATGAAACCGTGCAAAAGGCGATTCACCGGATTCAGCCTTATGAAAATGTTAAACAGGTAACCGAATGGGCGCGAGAAATTGGCTATGAATCGATTTCCCATGATCTGGTCTTTGGTCTGCCATTTCAGAGTCTGGAAGATGTTTTAAATACTATTGAACAAACCAATTCGCTCTTGCCGGACCGTCTGGCTTTATATAGCTATGCACATGTGCCCTGGATTAAAGGCAATGGTCAGCGCGGTTTTAAAGATGCCGATGTGCCCAAAGATGCAATCAAACGGGAATGCTATGAAGAAGGTAAAAAGAAGTTACTCGCGCATGGTTATCATGAAATTGGCATGGATCACTTTGCTTTAGAAAAAGATGCGATGTACCAGTCCTTTCAAGCTGGAACATTGCACCGCAATTTTATGGGATATACCGCCTCTAAAACCCAAGTGATGATTGGACTCGGGATTTCTTCGATCAGCGATAGCTGGTACAGCTTTGCGCAGAATGTGAAAACAATTGAAGAATATTATGAATGCCTGGCGCGGAATGAAATTCCGGTATTTAGAGGACATATATTAAATCATGAAGATCTGATCATTCGGCAACATATTCTAAATTTGATGTGCAGCTTTAGTACCTCATGGGAAAATTCCGAGATACTTTTTCCTGAAATTGATGAGGTTTTGGCACAGCTTGAGGAAATGGCGCAGGATGGCTTGATTCAATTTTCAGACTCGTCAGTCACGATTCTGGAGAAAGGGAAACCATTTGTACGCAATATTTGTATGGCTTTTGATTTACGTTTAAAGCGACGGATGCCAGAGAACCGGATTTTTTCCATGACGATTTAATCTTCCCCTAACCCCATTTTTAAGAAAAAGAGGGAAAGCCTCCCTGAGCAAGACTTAAGTATGGCTTTAAGTCGAAGCGCAAGAAAGGGAGGTTTGGAGGGATTAAGTTAAAATAAGGTGGGACGGGGGTTAAAAATATTAAAAATCATCCTTTTTATAAAGATGTGCCATGCGTTCGTGCTTGGTCTTAAGATATTGTTCATTAAAAGGGTTTAAACCCACAGTCAAAGGCACACGATCGATCACATTAATCCCCTGGGCTTTTAAAGCTTCAATTTTAGAAGGATTATTGGTCACGAGACGTACTGCTTTCACCTGTAAATGATCCAGCATGATGCTACACATATCATACTGACGTGCATCTGCTGGCAGGTTCAGCATTAAATTGGCATCTACGGTGTCATGTCCCTGATCTTGCAGGGCATAAGCGCGAATTTTATTGGTCAGGCCAATGCCACGACCTTCCTGACGCAAATACAGAATGACTCCGCGGCCTAATTCATTGATCAGTTTTAAAGTCGCTTGCAATTGCGGGCCACAGTCGCATTTGAGTGAAGCAAAGGCATCACCGGTTAAACATTCAGAATGCACACGCACCACTACAGGCTCATCTGATACTTCTTCAAGTCCTTTGGAAAGTGCGACATGTTCTTCGCCAGTCTTAGGGTCTTGAAATACAGTAATTTTAAATTCACCGTGAGCGGTAGGTAATCTTGACGTTGCGACAAATTCGATTGGCACAGCTGAACCCGTTAAATCCTGAAATTGGCTAAAGTATAGCGTAATGATTGAACATTGGTAGAATTGCAAAGTCGAAATTCTGCAATAGATTTTCTTTTTTGTAGAAAGCGAACGATAATAGTTGATAAATAGTAAGATTATTCAGGATAATCGTAGGCTGCAATTTTTCACCCCGACGAGATCATTGTTTAATATTGCATCGCTAGAAGCGTAGCTGAATTGAAGCTGCTACAATTCAGCTATATGATCGGGTACTCCCCATTGACCTAGCTTTAGATTTGCCAGGCTTTAGAAGGCTTTGCCATAATATGCTGTATACAGAAATCCCAACTCAACGCCCTGTAACACCGTTGCTTGATGCGATCAATCATCCTGAGCAACTGCGTGCACTCGAGCAAAGCCAGCTAGAACAAGTGGCGGATGAGTTACGTCAATTCATTTTGTATGCTGCCGGGCAAAGTGGCGGACATTTTGGTGCCAACCTCGGTGTAATTGAGCTCACCGTGGCCTTACACTATTGCTTTAATACGCCACATGATCGCCTGATCTGGGATGTAGGTCATCAGGCCTATCCGCATAAAGTGTTGACTGGTCGTCGTGAACAGCTCACCACGATTCGTGCCAAAGATGGTCTGGCTGCGTTTCCGGCTCGTGAAGAATCTGAATTTGATACCTTTGGGGTAGGGCATTCTTCGACGGCGATTTCTGCTGGCCTAGGTATGGCGCTGGCACGTCGTTATCAGAACAAGCCGTGTGAAGTGGTATCGATTATTGGCGATGGCGCCATGACGGCAGGTATGGCTTTTGAAGCTTTGAATGATGCCGTGGCACACAGTGCTGATCTGATGGTGGTGCTGAACGACAATGATATGTCGATTTCTTGCAGTACCGGTGGTTTTGCCAAACATCTGGCTGCCATTTGGGAGCGCGGTGAGTTCGTTAATGTTACCGAGCAGGGTGAGGCATATGTACAGCCACATCCAGAATGGTTGTATAACTCGCGTTTGCACAGTGCAGCAACCGATGCTGCAGATAACTTATTCCAAGCCATCGGCTTTGACTATTTTGGCCCGTACGATGGTCATGATGTCAAACAGCTGGTGCATGTCTTTAATGCGCTGAAAAAGCGTAAAGGCCCACGCCTGATTCATGTCTATACTAAAAAAGGCAAAGGCTTTGCTCCGGCAGAATCCGATCAAATCAAATATCACGCGATTAGCAAAATCAACGCCGTTGCCGCCAGCAATACTGCACCGAAATATTCGGATGTATTTGGGCAATGGCTTTGCGATGAAGCGGCACAAGACACACGTTTGCTCGCGATTACTCCCGCCATGTGCGAAGGCTCAGGCATGGTGAAGTTTGCCAAAGAATATCCAGAACGTTTCTTTGATGTCGCGATTGCCGAACAGCATGCGGTTACCTTGGCTGCCGGTATGGCTTGTGAAGGCTTGAAGCCGGTGGTTGCAATTTACTCGACTTTCCTGCAACGCGGTTATGATCAACTGGTACATGACGTGGCTTTGCAGAATCTGGATGTTACTTTCGGTATTGATCGTGCCGGTCTGGTTGGTGAAGATGGCCCGACGCATGCCGGTGCTTATGACTATGCCTATATGCGTACTATCCCGAATATCGTGATCATGGCGCCGAAAGACGAAAATGAATGCCGTCAAATGCTGCATACAGCGTATTTGTATCCAGGGCCGGCAGCGGTACGTTATCCGCGTGGCAATGGACTGGGCGTCGATATCCAGCAAAAGATGATCGAGATTCCGATCGGTCAGGCGGAAATTGTGGCCAGCTTTAATGGGCAGTATGATGAATATATTTCTGTACTGGCATTTGGTAGCCGGGTACAGGCTGCAGTCGACGCTGCTGAAGCATTTGCCGTGAAACATGAGATTGGCGTGCGTGTGGTTAACATGCGTTTTGTCAAACCACTGGATACTCAAATGCTCGATGATCTCGCTTTAAGCACCAGTCTGTTTGTCACGGTGGAAGAACATGCAGTGATGGGCGGTGCGGGTAGTGCCGTGAATGAATATCTGGCAGAAGCGCAGATTGTCAAACCGATACTGAATTTGGGTCTGGATGATACATTTATGGCACAAGCGACTCATGCACAGATGTTACAGCAGGCGGGGCTGGATGCGCAAGGTATTGAAAAATCAATCAATCATGCTTGGTCCAACCTAGGGCAAAGCGTCTTGTCATAATATCTTAAAAATTTTAGACACATTTTTCCCAAAAAAGCCCTGATATTTGCTAAGATATCGGGGCTTTTATGCATTATTCTTTATCAGTGTCTTCAAATTTGTAGTGGGTGTTCAATGGAACCTATGGTGGTGATGGCTGCGCGTGCGGCTCAGTTAGTTGGTCAAGAGCTTTTAAAAGCGCATCAGAATCGTCATAAACTCGATCTACAAGTCGAAGAAAAAGGAATTGATGGTCCGGTAACGCGTGTAGATCGTTATTTGGAACAGTTGACCATCGATACCCTACGTAAAAGCTATAAAAATCACAGTTTCCTTGGTGAAGAGTTTGGCTATCAGGAAGGGAAAGGTCATGACGCCGATTGGTGTTGGGTGATCGATCCGCTAGATGGTACTTTAAACTTCATTAACGGTTTCCCGCATTTCTGTATCTCTATCGCAGTTCAGCACAAAGGCATTACTCAACACGGGGTGATTTATGACCCGGTGAAAGATGAGCTATTCTCTGCCAGTCGTGGTCGTGGTGCCATGATGAACCAGCGCCGTATTCGTGTGAATGTTAAAGACAGCCTGGAAAATACCTTTATGGCTGTTGGTCACGCTTATCGTGCCAAGCGTAATGGCGAAGTTGTGTCTTATGCCAAGAACCATTTTCAAACCTTGTTAAACGTAACTGAAGCTGGTGCGCAATATCGCCGTTCAGGTTCTGCAGCATTGGATTTGGCTTATGTGGCTGCCGGTCGTTTCGACGCTTATTTTGAACTTGGTTTGAAACCTTGGGATATCGCAGCGGGTGAATTGATCGTGAAAGAAGCAGGCGGTACTGTAGTTGATGCACGTGGTGGTAGCGACTCTATGGAAAATGGTCAAGTTTTGGCTTGTTCAATGAAAATGCTTAAGCCTTTAATGCAAGCAGTTGTTCCTGCTTGGGGTGAAGCAGCAAAATAATCGGGTTTAGATGAAGCAGATTTAATATTCTAAAAGGCATCCTTCGGGATGCCTTTTTTATATACTTATCTTCTTTTAATCGGGTAATGTCTATATTTTTAACACTGACTAGATATCGGAAATGTCCGGTGAATTACAGAAAATTGACTTTTTAGACCAATAACTACACTTTTATAATTCTTTAAGTATAAGAAAATTATACATAATTTATGAATAAAGAAAATTAGTTTTAAAACTTAATGACATTGTGGAATATTCTGCTATAATTTCGGCACGCACTTAATTTTCCGTTCTTTACCTGAACACTATCTTCTAATCATTGTATGCGCGTTCTGTCCATAGAGAGGACATATCCTTCGCGCCCCAATCGCTTAAGCGATTCCTTCAGGTTTGCGGCCGTAATCATATACGTGCGTTATATCCACATCGTCGTTATTCGGATCGCTGCTGAATCCTAACTTTTTCAGCTCTATTTGCTGTGCCGCTTTTTGCCGATGTCCATATTGTAATTTATTTAATGGAGCACCCACTTCAGGGTGAACACTCTCTATGAGCAAAACTTTTGCTGATTTTTCTCTCGACGAATCTCTAACCCAGGCTCTCGACGCTTTAGGCTTTACTACTCCTACTCCTGTACAAGAACAAGCGATTCCAGCTGCACTTGAAGGTAAAGACCTTCTTGTATCAAGCCAAACAGGTTCTGGTAAAACTGCTGCATTCTTACTGCCTACGTTAAATGCGTTGGCAAACCAAGATACATTAGTACCGTTTAAAGACCGTATGAAAGCGGTTACTCAACCGAATATTTTGGTGATTTCACCGACTCGTGAATTGGCACAACAGGTGTGTCAAGACGCAATTGCGCTTGTACGTCATATGAAAGGTGTTCGTATTGCAGCAATCATGGGCGGTATGCCTTTTGGTAAGCAAATTCAACAGTTAAAAGGCGCGCAAGTTGTTGTTGCAACTCCAGGTCGTTTACTTGACTTGGTGAATCGTCGTCAAATCAATTTGGATAAAGTTGACGCGTTAATCGTCGATGAAGCTGACCGTATGCTTGACCTGGGCTTCTCTGAAGACTTGGAAGCAATTGGTGAGTTGGCTGCAAACCGCAAACAGACTCTTATGTTCTCTGCGACGTTTGCACCACGTATCATTACACTTGCTGAACGCATGATGAATGATCCAATGCGTATTTCGATCGAAACAGGTCACTCTACAAATACTGATATTACTCAGACTTTGCATTGGACTGACGGTTTCGAACACAAGAAAAAATTACTGACTCACTGGTTAAACGAAGAAGACGTTGATCAAGCAGTTGTATTTGCGTCAACTCAAGAAGACACAGATATGTTGGCTGAAGAGCTTGCTGAAGCAGGTTTATCAGTTGTAGCGCTTCATGGTGCTATGCCACAAACGGTTCGTAACCGTCGTTTACGTAGCATTCGTGAAGGTCGTGCGAAGATCTTGGTTGCAACTGACGTTGCGGCACGTGGTCTTGACGTACCAACTATTTCACACGTAATCAACTTCGGTCTTCCAATGAAGAACGAAGACTATGTACACCGTATCGGTCGTACAGGTCGTGCGGGTCGTACTGGTAAAGCCATTACTTTGGCGACTTACCGTGAACGCGGTAAAATCCGTGCTTTGGAAGACTTCCTTGATGCGCGTCTGAACGTATCTGAAATTGAAGGCCTTGAGCCATCTCCACCTCCTGCACGCGGTAGTCGTGATG